>CBIHOP010000012.1:0-20753 GCA_966211385.1 uncultured Bacteriovorax sp. | reverse complement strand
CGTCGACGCCTCCACCCTCTGGGCTACATTCCGACTAGGTGCACTTCTAGGATTCTGTGGGATGGCAACTGGCCTCACTCTTCAGCATTATTTCTATCACGCGCTAGGTGCTTATCAAGTTTGCAATAGCATGCTTAATAAACGCATTTTTAACCATAGTTTGAAACTCACACTCCGCGCACGCCAGGATAATCAAATTGGAGATGTGGTAAACCACATGAGTTCAGACAGTGAAGCACTGGCAGATTTTACTTTTGTCTTTGGCGATCTCGCTTCAAACATCATCATGATCATTGGAATCGTGATCATGCTCTTTATTTATCTCGGGCCGTCTGCATTGGCTGCACTTTTGGTGTTGGCATTACTTGCACCACTCACGAAATATATCGCTAAGAAATTTAGTAAACTTGATGAAGACATGATGGCCTTCAGAGATCAACGAGTCACATTGATGACTCAAGTTTTAAATGCCATTCGTGTTGTGAAATATTTTGCATGGGAAAAGAGCGTTGAAAAAGATGTTATGCAAATTCGCGATCGCGAACTTTTAAGCAGAAAAAGGCTAGCACGCTCAGAAGTGCTTTCGGGCATGGCCTATATGGCGGTTTCAACAATCGTTTTATTTGTGGCGCTCGCTACCCACGCTTACCGTGGTGAAAAATTGGATGCGGCCCTCATTTTTACATGTGTTTCACTTTTTTCACTTTTAGAAGGTCCCTTCGGTGAACTCTCGCATCTACTTTCCCGACTGACGAATGGATTTGTCGGCGCGGGAAGAATTATTAATTTTCTCAATCAAGAAATACTTCGTGAAGGACAAACATCTGAACGCCGTGAAAAACCAATTAGTCTTGAATTAAGAAACGTCAATGCACATTATTCAAGCGAAGGTCCAGCGGCTCTTAAAAATATTTCTTTTAAAGTTAATTCAGGTGAATCAGTTGCCATCGTTGGTGGCGTAGGTTCAGGAAAAAGCTCGCTGTTGCTGACTATTTTAGGCGAACTTGAATTGTCATCTGGATCAATGACTTTTGGTGATGAGCAATCAACTCTTCGACCGCAATTTGCTTATCTTCCTCAGGAAGCATACATCGTTAATGCTTCACTTATAGAAAATATTCTCTTTGGGGAAACATTTAATGGCGCTCGAGTGAAAAAGGCCCTTCACACGGCCTGTTTAGAAAAAGATCTAAAAAACTGGAGTTCAGGTCTTAGAACAGAAATAGGAGAGAAAGGAGTAAACCTTTCAGGTGGACAGAAACAAAGAGTGGGGCTTGCTCGTGCCTTTATGCAAAACCCGGAAGCGGTCTTGCTTGATGATCCACTATCTGCTGTTGATGGCGCTACAGAAGATTTACTTTGTGAGCGACTCATTTTCGGAGAGTGGAAGAACATTACCAGAATAGTGGCCACTCATAGACTTGAACATTTAAAAAGATTCGATCGGATACTCTTTCTTGAAAATGGTGTGATCACTGCCAATGGAAAATTTGAAGATCTTCTTCTTCAGTCCAAAAACTTTAATGAGTTTTATGCCGAACATGCCAAATCACGAGGAGAAGATCACTCGGAAGTTTCAGAAACAGTTTCTGCTGAAGTCTTAACTGCCGATCTGACTTACGATCAAGTCCATCTTCCTCACCCCATGGAAGAGGAAGTGACTCGTATTACAGAAGATGAAGATAGAGAGGTTGGTGCGGTCAAAAAATCAATCTACGGTGATTATCTTCTTTCACTGGGGGGAAAAAATCCTCGTTTGAAAGTTCTCATTTTATCTCTGCTCACATTTGGAGCTATTGCAGTTGCTCTTTCTCCGCTATTGCAAAAATGGTGGCTTGCTTATTTTTCATCTCACACCAATGACTGGCGTCCACTGGAAGGAGTTGGGATTTACGGAATCATCGGACTATTCGTTCTGGTCTTTAGTCTCATCAATAGTCTCTTCTGGCTTGATCGTGGTATGAAAGCAGGTAAGGCCATGCACGATGACATGCTCAAGAGCGTACTAAAAGCACCTGTGCGTTTTTTCGATTCAACTCCAGTAGGTCGTATCATTCAACGCTTTTCCCGTGATGTTGAATCCGTTGATATTTATCTGCAGTGGAGTTTTGTCAGCGTAGTGAACAGTCTACTGCAAGTAGGCGTCTCACTCTTTCTCATTTTGGGATTAATGCCTCTCATGATTGTCGTTATTGTTCCAGTCATGACTCTTTATTATATTATTCAAAACAACTACAGAAGACCTGCTCGAGAAGCGAAACGTTTTGATAGTATTGCCCGTTCTCCTCGATACGCGCATTTTAAAGAAACCTTGCAAGGTTTAGTCGTCATTCGCAGCTACAATAAAGAGCAGTGGTTCGTTGAAAGTTTTTTCCAAAAGTTAGAAGAAAGTCATCGCATGTTTTATAACCATTACATGCTTAACCGTTGGTTCTCTTCTCGCATACCAATCGTAGGTGGAATCATTTCGATGACAACATCTATGGGGGTCGCTCTTTCGGCCTACTATGGTTATATGAATGCTGGAACGGCAGGACTTGTGACCCTTTATTCATTGTCATTTTGGGCGTATCTCAATTGGGGAGTGCGAGTTTTTGCTGATATCGAATCGCGTATGACAAGTATCGAGCGCTTAAAGTTTTTTGCTTCACTTCCATCGGAACAAGATGTCGTCGGAAATGTTCAAAAACAAATTCCTGATTCATGGCCTGAACGCGGAGAAATTCTTGTTGATGATGTTCATGTTCGTTACGCTCCTCATCTGCCGCTTGTTCTAAAAGGAATTAGTTGCAAGATAGAAGCAGGACAAAAAATAGGAATTATGGGACGAACAGGATCAGGAAAAAGTACTTTTTTCCAAACACTGTTTAGATTTATTGAACTTGATAAAGGGGCCATCTTTATTGATGGAATCGATATTGCCAGTGTTCCGCTGAATCGTTTACGCCGAAGCATGGCGATCATTCCTCAAGACCCCACACTTTTTATGGGATCAATCAGATCAAACTTGGACCGTTATAGTGAATACACTGATGCAGAAATCATTGCGAGCTTAAAACAAGCAGAGATGTGGAATTACGTTTCTTCACTACCTGAAGGTCTCCAGACAAAGCTGACCGAAGGTGGGACAAATTTAAGCCAAGGACAAAGGCAATTGTTATGTATGGCCCGCGCTCTGCTCATTAAAGCAAAAATTATTGTTATGGATGAAGCAACAGCTAGTGTGGATGTTCAGACAGACGCACTTCTTCAGAAAGTCATACGCCATGAACTTCATGGCGTGACTCTCATTATAATTGCACACAGGTTAGGAACGATTAAAGATTGTGATCAGATCATTGAAATCCAGGATGGTAAGGCCAACCTTTTTAATTTAACTTAAAAACTCCGAGTTCTCCCAAGTCGAATTCAACTTGTCCGTCGACTCCATTTTGAACTTTGAACTTTAGAACCTTTCTTGAGGCCATCTCTGTAATGATGTCTGCATTCTCGCGGTCAGTTTTCATTAACATGGCATTGACTTCACCACTCATAATTTCATCCCCAGTCGACTCATTGAGAACTAGTGCTTTGAACTTAATGCTGAACTGACAGCTTTGATCACGATAGAAAGTTTTCTTTGGAGCAAAAACTTGATTTCCCGCCGAGATATTTAATTGAACATAAGAAATGCCAGTTGTTCCGACATGAAGTGAATCAGGATAATGAACGGCCTTGAGCTCAGTTGTATTCGTCACCGTGTGAACGTCGCCAAAAAAAGTATAATATGTCGTTGAACATTCAACGATTGGTCTGATCGAAGAAATTTCTAATTCCTTATCACCTGTAACATTTTCAAATTTCAGACCAAGCTGGCCGGCCTTAATATCCATAGAAGCGGCATAGGTCTGCATTGAAAATAAGGCGAAAATGACCATCACTAGTTTTTTCATTAATCCTCCCTTTAAAAAATCTAAGACTTATTGCTTAGAAGTTGAAAATTCATATCAACATTAAAAAAAAATTGCAAAGGACTCTTGACGATAAAAAGTTTGCTCCTATTTTTTGCTTAGAACGTTATGAACCTACAAGGAGGATAGATTATGAGAACAAGACAATTTGTCACATTGCTAGACCCGACTTTAACACCATTTCGTTTTGCACCTGATTTGCGAGAACTTGAAACGCTTATTAATGAAAACGAAAACTATGTTGAAGCAGACGGACATTTTTTAACATCAATGGATATGCCTGGAGTGAATGCCAAAGATATTGAGATCACAGTTGAAGATGGACAATTAATGATAAGCGCTGAAAGAAAAAAACTTTACGATAAGCGTGGCGAACAAACGTTAAAATATAGCAGAAACTTTGCTATTCCAAAAAACACGGACGTGGATAACATCGATGCGCACTATGAAAATGGTGTTCTCACAATTGCCTTTCCTAAATTAGAAGAAAGCAAATATAAAAAACGCATCAATGTCATCAGCGGTGAGAAACCTAAAAAATGGCAAAACTTTTTAAGTTTCGGCAAGAGTGAGAAAGAAATCGTTAATTAATTTTTTTGTGCGGCCCTCGTAAACCTTTTACGACGAGGGCCGGCTTTTTAAATCAGTCCTCCCTCATACAATGCTCATTGTATGAATAATTCCGACCAGAAATTCACCCAATCATTCGAAAGTTCGCTCGCAATTTATGCTTTTGCATTAAGTATAATAGTGGCCTTGGTAACGACGAGTTTTTTCATTGAAAGAAAAATGATGAAGGCGCAAAACAAGTTTGCAACTATTATCAATGTCTCTGGTAAACAGAGAATGTTATCACAAAGAATCGCTGCATTCGCACATAGATCGATTCTCACCCGTGATCCTCAGTTAATTGAAACTTACAGAAAAGAGATTCGTTCAAACTTGGCCGAACTGAGAAAATCTTTTTTGCTTCTTAATTCAGATGGCCTGCTTGAACTTAACAATAAAGAAATCATCGCGTTTAACAAAAAAGAAAGAGATAAAATTATCGACTTCTTTAATACAGTCGATGGATTCAATCATAATATGAATCTCGAAATGAGTGCGATTATATTCCAGAAAGCAAGCGGCCCTGTTTTAAGCTATTACGAAAAAGCGACATCGCTTAGAGAAAAACGAGCTCAGGAGATTCTCGATGAATATTTGACTATAAAAAGTATTCTTTACATGTGCACTGTCATTCTTATTTTAGCAGAAGGACTTCTCATGTTTTATCCGCTTGCTAAAAAAAATCTAGCGAACTATCGGGAAATCATGCATCTTTATGAAGAGGAAGAGAAACTTAAAAAGTTCAGTGAGCTTGGCGAATCACTTTCCCGAATGGTTCATGAGATTAATAATCCGCTTACTGTCATTATGGTAAAATCCAAACACTTGATGAACTCTGACTGCTCACAAGAAGCGAAAGAAACACTGGAAGTTATTTTAAAGAATCTTGATCGAGTGACGAAGATTATAAAGAGCACTAAATCCATCTATCGAAAAAGTAATAATGATCCATTAACAAAGGTTTCGATTAAAAAAATCGCCATTGAAGCTGTTGATGCCAGTCGATTATTAAGAGATTCAGCAGACATCGTTTACGATACTGATAATGTGAGAGATTTAACTATATTAGGAAGAGAGCATCAACTCTTTCAAGTTTATCTCAATGTCATTGTCAATGCGATTGATTCACTCAATAATTCGAAGCTACCAATGAAAAAGATAACGATTACAGCTCACGCTGAAGAAAATTTTGGTGTCACGCGAATTTATGATAATGGTCCGGGAATTCCTGAAGGTTCAGATGAAAGAGTTTTTCAAACACTTTATACAACAAAGATCAACGGAACAGGAATGGGACTGGCGGAATGCCGTCGCTTGGTAGAACTTGATAATGGATCAATTAAAATAAACCGCAAAATTCACGATAGTTGTTTTGAGATCATTTATCCAATGGCCTGAACTAAAAAGGCTCGCGCGTGTATTGCCACAAATTATTTTTAATGAAGCCCGGAACAAACATAGACGTTGTTTTGGCGATTCGCTTAACTCGTGCGTATGCTTTCATATCCCATGGGAAATGACTAAGAATGATGGCCTGATCTAGAGTTGTAAAAAAATAATCAAGTACCAAAGAGAGGAGAACGATGTCATCCATCAAACCGAATACCGGAATCCAATCTGGAATCAAATCAACGGGAGAGAGAATGAGAGCGACTAGTGCCAAAACAATTTTTTTATCACGTGATGGTATGCGCTCATCTTCAGAAGTCTTCACAATAAAATCTTTGAGATCATTAAAGAATTTTTTCATGTATTGATGATAAAAATAATATGTTGTTGGGTCAACTGCCCCAACTGCGTAATTTTCTCAAGAAATTCGTTAAGAAATTTCGAGTGCATGATGCGCACAACTTTTGGGTACAGGCCTTGCAATTTAAGCAAGTAGTTACGGGAACCCTTGCAAAAAGGGGCATAAAACATGGAGAGTGTTATGTTAAAAAAATGGCTTGTCCTCGCATTGCTTACAAGTTCAGTCACAGGCTTTGCCCAAACATTAGGTGAACGAATGGATCGTGTAGGGAACAGAATGGAAGGAACATTTCCAGAAGTTCGTGCTCCTGAATCTGACGAATACAGATTGCACATGGGTCTTTCAGGAGGGATCAACAACCCTGAAGATTTAGATTCTTCGGCCGAATATGGTATTAACGTTGGTTTTCAACCATGGGTACCATTTGGAGTAGCTGCTGAATTAACAACGACTGAGTTGGATAACTTCGATCAAGATCAAAGAACAACATTACTAGCTAAAGGTACTTATAACATGGGCGGCGACATTCCAGTGCTCAGACACTCTTGGATTGGTGCGGGTGTTGGTCCCACTGTCGTCGATGACAAATTCGAATGGGTCGTAGCACCTACAGTTGGATTTGATATTCCATTGGCCAACAAAGTACACGACGTTATTTCGTTGGGTCTAAATGCCAAGTACATGTTTGTGTCAGATAATCCAGATTCACTGGTTGCTGCCGCAGCTGTTAAGTATTGGTATTAATCATTTTATTGGCCGGGGTTTATCCCTGGCCTTTTTTTTGTTTAGGCAGTTATAATTCTCGCCATGTTTAGAAGAATATTGCAGGTGGGAATTTTCTTAATTTCTTCAATGCTCTCATCATCACAGGCCGCCTATTACGACACTCTTCCTGCAGGTGTTTTTAATTTTACATATCGATTTATCCAAACGAGTGACATCAACGGAAGTTACAACAGCACAGGCGATTTGAAAGGTTACAACGTTAAAGCAAATATTAATGCCGATGCCATCAAAGGTTTAAATACTGCAGTTGATGCTTATTTAAACTCTCTTAGTCCAGCTGATTATGCGGCCTTTTCATTTGGAACATTCGAAGGTCGAGCAACTTCTAAAGTCACAGCACAAGTGTTTGGTGGAGGCGTGGGCCTTACCAATTGGATGACCCTTTATGCGTATGTGCCTTATTATAAGGCCCGCGTGGATCTTCATGTTGAGCGCACGGAAAAAGGACGCAGTAATGTTGGCGGTGCCATTCAACTTGAAAACTTGCCTGATGTTGATCTCAGACTCATTCAATCTCTTTTTGTGAATTACTATCACTATCAACCATTAGGACGCTGGGAATCGACGGATATTGGCGACACCGAAGTAGGCTTCATGACTCAGTTAATGAAAACCAACGGAGTGGGGTTATTAATCAATCCTGGTGTTGTTATCCCTACTGGCAAAGAAGAAAATCCAGACATTCTTCAAGACATTTCTTTTGGTGATGGGCAGTGGGATGCTTTTTTGGAATTGGGCGGTGGTGCTGATCTCAATTCTTCAGTCAGCATTGATCAATGGACTAGAGTTACTTATCAATTTCCTTATAAAACCAGAATGCGTCTTCCTGAATCACTATCTTTTCCCTTAACGATGAGATCAGGTGAAGCAAAAATAAAATTAGGAAACAAGTTTCAATCAAATCTTCAAACCAATTTTCAATTGTTGGAACTTTGGAAGTTTAGTCTGCTTTATACATTTGAGTACACTGAGAAGTCAGATTATCAAAGTGAATTTGCCGAGAGTGATCAAATATTAGAAGCTGATACTGAAAAACATTCGCATACTGCGCGCGCGAATCTCAACTTTAGCACTGTTCCTCTTTATCAAAGTGGACGCTTTTTTCTCCCGCTTGAATTCAATATCGCTGGTCAAACAATTTTGGGAGGGAAAAACACTCCGAAATATGAGCGCTATGAATTTGAGACCCGGTTTTATTTCTAAACTCTGTTTAAAGTTTTGTTGTTCAAGAGAATCTGGCGATAGACTAGTAAGAAGCTTATGATAAAAAAAGGAAATCCGGGTACGAACGGCAGTACCGCACCAACACATCCCAAAATGAAAAAGATGAGAGAGAAGGCGAATCTAAGGATGTGAAAAATTCTATTACCTTTAACCGGCTCTTCCTGAAATGTGAGTCCGATAGCAAAGTTCGAAAGTATTGAGAAGAAGACATAATAGAAGGCGCGACGAAAGCGGATTTTTGCCGGTGCTTTTTCCAGAAACTTATGTGCTTCGAGTTTATCACAGCCAAAAAGAATAATTTTTTCAATTTCTTGGTTAAGAGCAGTGGTGAATTCCTGTGAATAGATATCCACATTCATCTCCATATTTTGCTGATAGCTTGTGTAGTTTAAATTGAATGAACCGATAGTGGACCACGTATCATCTACGGTTGCTAACTTTCCATGCAGAATTGATTCTTTCCACTGATAAATTTCCACGCCGTTTCTCAAAAAATAATCGTAGAGATATTCAGAGGCATAGATGTAGCTTGGCCAGTCTGAAAAACGAGGTAGCACCAAACGAACTCGAACACCTCGCTTAGCGAGTTTCACGAGCTGTTTAATGAACTTCTGCCGTGGAAAGAAATAGGAGTTGATGAGAGTGATTTCTCGTTGAGCAGAAGCAGTCATCTTTGCATATTGCTTACTGATTTTCCAGCGTCGATGAACCCAATCGTTGATGGAGATACCAACTTCATACCCAGTTGAATGATACAATTCTTTTTTATTGTTTTCGACATGATGTTCATAATGCAAATTTTTTCGATACGCTTTTTTAAACACGAGTCGGCAGTAATTGGTAATGTCGACGAGTATCGGTCCCTCTAAATAAACCGCAAAATCCAACTGGGGAACGCAGTTGTGTGTATGAATGGCATCAAAAACGTTTATTCCACCGACAATGCATTTTTTGTGATCGATCAATAGAACCTTATGATGAAGTCGTCGTCCCCATCGGTAGAGCCATTTAATATGAAGAGCATTGAAGCGTTTAAAATAAACACCAGCTTCGATAAGTTGATCTTCTTTTTCAATTGGAAATAATCGTGATCCCATGCTGTCAATCAGGACATAAACTTTAACACCTCTCTTGGCGGCCTCAATTAAAGCTCGATGAACTTGCCGTCCAAAATCATCCATATCAAAAATATATGTCTGGAGATGAATGCTTTTTTCAGCCGAACGGATCATCTCTAGGTATAGATTTTGATAGCGAAGACCATCGAGATAGAACTCAACATGATTTCCTTTGGTGATGTGAAAAAAATTAGGAATCATGAACTTCAACCTCACAAAAAAGGGGAAGATGATCAGAGAGACTGTTATTTCCTATACCAATGGCTTCCGCCTTCATCACGTTCATGTTTTTTACATAGATTCTATCGAGTTTAAGAAAAGGAAATCCTGCGGGAAAAGTCTTGGCATAGCTACCATGAGTATACTTATGGGCCTCGTACATACCTAAGTGAGTTTCAAATGTATCAGAGGCTCTCATATTCCAGTCGTTAAAATCTCCGGCGATAATAAGGGATGGATCTTCCTCATCCGAATTTTTATCATGCAGATATTTTTTTATTTTTTCATACTGTTTACTTCTCCCTTTGTGGAGAAGGTCGAGATGCAAGCAGGCCGCATAAAATTTTTTTTGCTGCAAGTGAGGTAAACTAATTTTGCAGATAAGCATTCCACGTTGCTCAAAAGGATTAGTGGAGAGATTGATATTTTCCCAAGACTCGATGGGATACTTGCTTAGGATTAAATTGCCATGATGACCGTGTTCGTAAAGGGCATTTTGGGCATAAGAAAAATGCGGCCACAATGCATCGGCGAAGTATTCGAACTGTTTATCGATCATTCCTTTTTCTTTAAATTTTTCGTTTTTGCCGACAACTTCCTGAAGAAGAACAATATCCGCATCTGTAGACGCGATAAATTCTTTCATCGAATCCAACGTATAGACTGTATTTTTCCAATCGAATCCTTTATGAATGTTGAAGGATAAAATTTTTAATTTCATTGGGCACCCATACTCATGAGAGCAAGTTGTTCGCCAAAGCGTTGGCATCGACTATGCAATTCAGGCGCTCAAGGCAGGTGCATTATGAAGAAAAACATTTCTCTCGCTCTTTTTTTGTTCTTGGCGTTTTCGCCAATCACGAATGTTTATGCGCGACTTGTCCAGATCCTGCACACAAATGATACACATTCATTCTTAGATAATTCTGTTCACGATAAAAATCGTGGAGGGATGGAAAGACTAAAGACAATGATTGATGCTTACAAATCCAAAATGGAAGCAGTGGGCGTGAAATCACTGGTGATGGATGCCGGAGATTTTCTTGAAGGCAATATTTATTACATGGCCGAAAAAGGCAGAAAAACTTTTCAAATCCATAATGAAATTGGCTACGACGTTGCGATCATGGGAAACCATGATTGGTTGATGGGTACAAATGAATTGAATAAAATATTAGGCGAGTTTGATTTAAAATATAAATTCATTACTGCGAATTTAGAAATTTCAAATCAACATCCCAATCTCAAAGAAAAAATTAAACCTTACGCTGAATTCAACATTGATGGTATCAAGATTGGTGTTGTTGGAATCACCACTGATGAAATTTTTTATAAGTGGAGATTCGAACGCGGACTCATCACCAATCCACTCGATAGCGCTGTCAAATACGAACAAATCCTGAAAGAACGTGGCAACGATGCCATCATTGCTCTCACTCATATTGGAGTTTTCTCTGATCGAAGAATGGTGGCGCGTTCACGTTATATAGATTTAGTTGTGGGAGGACATTCGCACGATGCTCTCTATAAAGAAAAGTATGAGGAGAATCGGGATGGTAGACAAATTCCTATCGTTCAAGCTGGAGCTCATACGGAGTACCTTGGGCGCATCTTAGTCGATATTGAAAAAGGAAAACCGCTTAAGATAGTGAAGTACGAACTCATTCCCCTCAATATAAAAGGTGACAACGAATCTATTAAATCACTCGTTGCTGAAGCGGATGTTGAACTTGAAACTCTCTACGGTAAAGAATGGTTAGAAAAGAAAGTAGGCATTTCCCGTCTCAAACCAGGTGATGATGAGGGTATGAAAAAGTGGGCAAGCTTTATTGGAAAATCAATCAAAGATAAAGTCGAAGCCGATATAGCCATTCATGTTCCGCCAATGAATGGTGAGAATTATCCTGTGGGTGATGTTAATCGCAGAGATCTTTTCAATTCATTTCCCCGCGTGCTTGATATTAATGATAAGTACGGCTGGAACATCTATACATCTAAAGTGCGCGGTGTCTGGCTACGTCTGACGATCGAATCTCTCAGCTTATTTGGACAGCCCCTTATTCTCTCGGGAATCGATGTTGATTATATCCGCACGCCGCTAGGATTTAAGATTCGTAAAATGCGAGTCAATGGTGAACGAATCAATCCATTCAAAAATTATACAGTCGCTTTTACTGAGGGAATTGTGAAAGGTGCCCAAGGTGTAGATGATCGAACAGTGGCGATTCTT
This sequence comes from uncultured Bacteriovorax sp., assembly GCA_966211385.1. Lineage (GTDB taxonomy): Bacteria > Bdellovibrionota > Bacteriovoracia > Bacteriovoracales > Bacteriovoracaceae > Bacteriovorax. Next base: position 8,867 of record CBIHOP010000012.1, on the reverse strand, counting down.
CGTCATCCGAAAGATACCAAAATAAAAATTTGGCAAACGCTCGAAGAAAAACTAGAAAAAGAAGAAGTTCCCGCCAGCGTCTATGATAACGTGAGCTTCCTCTCATACTGAAATTTTATTTTTTATTGCGTTTGAAAAATTCTTTAACGAGTGGGAAAACAATCATACAAATGATGTATGAAGACACTTGTCCTAGAATTGAAATCCAAGCAACCCCTTTCAACATTTTAGAGCTCGCAAAGAGGAGCGATCCAAATCCAAGAATGGAAATAATGGCGCCTAGTTGAATGGCATGTGAATCAAGTGCCGCCGATAAAAGTGGAGGATGGCCTTCGCGTTCCCGGTGATGAACATGCACTCCCATATCAATTCCGGCCGCTAAAACTTGCGGGATCATGGCAACGTTTAAAATAGTGAAGGGAACACCTACCAGACCCATTAGTGCTACGAGAAGAACAATACAGCAGACGAGTTGGAACTCAAGATAGAGAGCATCTTTGATTCTTCGGAAGTCGAGCCAGAAAATAAAAAGTGTTCCGGCCAGGAATAAAAAGAGAACGAATTGACCGTCTTCAATAATGTGATGAAGAATTTCCGCAAAGACGAGAGTATCTGAACCCACTTCCATACCCGGAAATTCTTTTTTTGCATTTTGAAGTGTCTGCGCATATCGACGAATATTATCGTAAGTTCCCTGACGCTCTTTCGGAAAAACGAGCAGGATATTTCCATCTTCACCGAAATTGTCATTGATTGGTTTCGGAATAAAAGACCTGTCGTACGGTGCAGTTTCTAACCATGTAAGGATTTTTTCTTTTTTAAGACCTGATTTTTCTTCCAGCTCTTTTTCATCTGCTTTCAGAACATATGTTCTCAGCTTTTGCATGCGCGATTGGCGTTTGGCCATGTCATCAGGAACGAGATCGTAGAGTGAGACGACCATATCCACCGTATGATCATTTTCTTCTGAACGAAGCCACTCACTGAGCTCTTCCACTTGTTCTTTATCACGGGCCGCAATTGCCGACGGTGTAATCGCTCTTCCGAATATCTGATCAGTCATTGCATTTATTTTTTGCAATTCAGGCGGGAAGTTGTGCAGTTTTTCGAAATCGTATTCAAAGCGTGAATGATAAAGTCCAAAAAGGATAACGGGAATGAGAATGAAGAGACCTTTTCTCCAACCATATTTTACGGGATATTTTCCAAGCACAAAGCTTGACTGGATTTTCGAGAAATTTTCGGGAAGAATTTTTGCCATCAGCGGGAAGGCCAAAACGAAAACTAAATAGATAACGAGAATACCAATTCCGGCAATAATTCCTAGTTCGGAAAATCCGCGAAAATCAGAATACGCTAAAATAAAAAATGAACATGAAGTTGTCAGTGCGGATGAGAAAAGGGCCTTTCGGCTTAGATGAAAGTAAGTATTTCTAATGGCCACATCTTTAACAGCGCCTTTCGTTCTTTCTTGATGATAACGTCGAATAAAATGGATTCCAAATTCGGCCCCAAGTCCTGAAAGGATAGCGAGTAAAAAACCCGTAAGAATATTAATTTGTCCGATAACTACGGCCGCAAGTCCGGCCGTTAAACACATTGAGATGATAACAAAGACTGCTGTACTCACAGCTCCAGCGATTGTCCCCAATCCCCAAAGCAGGAGAAGCACGATGGTCACGTTACTGATAATTCCTGTTTTAGAAATGTCTTTTTCAAACTGAACTTCTTCTTCCGCTTTTTCTACATAACGGCCAGAAAGCGAGTAAGGAAACTTAAAAGATTGATCAATGGTTTCGCGCACAGATTTGATTAGTTCTCTTGAACGCTTAAGATCTGTTGAATCGAACTCTGGTCTGATTAACAGCATGGCATACTTTTTATCCTGAGAAAGAAAGTATTGATCAGTGCTGGTTCTCTTCTTGAGTTTATTAAAAAAATCTTTGGCCTCTTGCACTTGTTCTGCATGATCGCTTTCATCGACAAGGCCAAGTCCCGTTGTATCAACAACTTCGTTTGAGAACAAAACTTGTGCATGTTCAGTCAGTTGTTTGAAATCTTTTTTAGGAAGAATAAAGAGCGCTTTGTCTTTAAGGGCGAATTCTTCTCTTTCAAAATAAGTATATTTAATGTCTTTCAGGTCATGAAGTTTTTCACTCATGGGAACAAGTGTTTTCTCCGGACTGGTCATCGGTCCAACGAGAACAATGACGTATCCGCCTCCGCCAACTTTAGCGACCACGTTGTTCATTTCGCGAATGCTTTCTGAGTCTTCCGGGAGAAGTCCCGCTAAATCAAGGTTGATCTTCAGATGGGAAGCATAGTTGAATCCAACAACGGCCAAACACAGAAGCACGAGAGGAGCTGCCCAAAAATACTTGAGATTGAACTGGAGGAGTTTTTTCATGGGAAATTAATAGGTTGTTTACTGTAGTTTGTACATGGAAAGATTGACTGAAGGGCCAAAAAACTATACTTCTGTCCCATTAGTATTTCTCTTTTTAATCAGATGGATATCCATATGAAAACGATGATTCGTACCCTTATTCTATTGACTCTATTTGCCCATACAAACCTGGCCTTTTCGACCGTTTCACCGGAAGAGATGATCAAAGATATTTTTGCAAAAGCAGGCAGCGAGAATCTGCTGAATAATTCCTCAAAAAAGGCATCAGTTGAAAACTTCATCGACTTCGGTGAAATGACAAAAAACATACTCGCGCAGGAATTTTCCAAACTTCCTGGCCAGGAAGTGAAATGGTTTGAACAAACGATCAAGGAAATTATCACTCGCTCTGTTTTTCCAGCAGCTCCCAAGTTTCTCGATAACGTTAAAATTTCATACAAAAAAACACAGATGGATGAAGCTAAAGCAAAAGTTTCTTCCAGCGTGAATAAAAAAGGTGACATTGTTGACGTTGACTACTTTCTTAAAAAAGAAGGTGATGAATGGAAAATCGTCGACGTGGCGATTGATGATGAATCATGGGTAACGACTATCAATGAAAAAGTTCAGAAGACAATTAAAGAAAAAGGCTGGAAGGGTTTAAAAGAACTTTTAAGCAAACGTCTTAATGAACTTAAGTCATCTAAAAAAACAACATGAGATATTTTCTCCCTCTCTTTTTTTTAATCTCTCTTACAGTCGAAGCCAAAGTTCTGACTTTGAAAGAAGCGCTTGATCTCGCAGCTAAAAATAATGCTGAAGTTAAAAGTGAATCTTACAAAGCAGCGATTGCTGAAACAGATCTCACATTGATTAAAGGTGAGACGGGATTAAAAATAAATGCGCTTGCCGGTGTTGGTCCGATCAACGGTAAGAAGGGAAGTGTATTAGGTTACACGAATGAAGACACATGGGGAGCTCAATGGGTCGCAAGCCTAGAAGCAAAACTTCCACTCTACATGTGGGGACGAGAAAAAAATCTCAACCAAGCGGCTACATTAAATGCAGAAATCAATCAGCTTGATACACAAAAAAAGATTCAGGAAGTTCGCTCAAAATTAAAAGAAGCCTATTGGGGATGGCAATTCACTTCTTCCCTTAAAGATTTTGTCTCTGAAACCCAAAATGATTTAGATGATGCTCTTAAAATTCTCGCCGAGAAGAAAGCTAAAAAAGAAGATCTTCTTCGATTAGAGGTTTTAAAATATCAAGTTCAGGAAAAGCTCGTTCAAATCCAGAAAAGTGCAATGCTCGCCAAGATGGGTGTTCTTTTTTATATCGGAATTCCGCAGAGTGAGGCCATGACTTCACAACTTGAAAACGAAAGAGAGTGGATTGAAATAGATGAACGAGAGCTTAAAGAGTTTGAACATTACCTGGAGATCATGAAAAAATCTTTTCCTGATCTTCAAAAAGTAAGCAAGGGCATTCGTGCAAAAAATGAATTACTCGCTAACGAAAAAAAATCAGAGTTACCCGTGTTTGGTGCGCTCTTTAAATATGACTATGCTCAAACCAATCAAAGAGAAGCACAAAGAAATCCATTCGTGCTTGATCGTTACAATCACAGTGATGTTTCAGCTGGTGTTGGACTCACATGGGATCTTGATTTTGGTGTAAAAAAATCAAAGCAGGATAAACTCATTCTCGAAATCGCAGAATTAAAGGCGAAAGAGTACTATGCTGAAGAAGGACTGACCGTTCTCCTTCATAAGGCCTATATGGATGTTGTCGAGGCCCATTCTCGCGCTCTCGCTCTTCAAAAAGCGTATAAAACAGCAAAAAAATGGCTCACCAACATTCAAACCTCGGTAGGGCTTGGCCTCACGCCGGCCAAAGATATCATCGATGCCTATACGACACGCGCGTTAGTTTACAAAGATTACTACGAATCTCTCTATAATTATCACCTCGCATGGGCCCGATTGTCGGAAGCGTGCGGTCAAGAAGTCGATCCTCTGCTACTTAATTGAAGGAAGCTTGTAGATCAAGATAGAACAAAGTAAGCTCTCGGACGGAGAACTAATTGAAAGATCATAAATCTGTCCCGTTAACGAAGAGCAATGTTTCCGATCAGGTCTTTCGACTGCTAGTCGAAGCTGTCACTGATTATGCCATTTTCCTCTTAGACAAAGAGGGAACAATTCTGACGTGGAATCGTGGGGCCGAAAGATTAAAAGGCTACACTTCCGAAGAAATTATCGGGCGTTCTTTTAAATTGTTTTATACACCCGACGATCTTCTTCGCAACCATCCTGAACATGAATTAGAAATTGCTAAAGAAGTCGGTCGCTACGAAGAAGAAGGCTGGCGAATCAGAAAAGACGGTCGTCGATTCTGGGCCAACATTGTTATTTCAAAACTTCACGATGAACAAAATAACTTCATTGGTTTTTCTAAAATCACCCGCGATTTAACTGAAAGAAAATTTGCCGAAGAAAAATTGCGCTTGAGCGAAGAACGCTATCGTCTGCTTGTGAACAACGTTGAAGATTACGCGATTATTACTTTGGATAAAGAAGGCTTCGTTCAGACCTGGAATACCGGTGCTGAGAAAATTAAAGGCTACCGAGCGGATGAAATTATAGGACGATCGTATCGAGTTTTTTATTCACAGGAAGATATTGAAGCTGGAAAACCAGATAATGAAATGCGCGAAGTTCGTGCTCGAGGGCGCTTTGAAGACGAAGGATGGAGAGTCAAAAAAGATGGTTCGAAGTTTTGGGCCAACGTTATTATGACCGCACTTCGAAATGAATCTGGTGAGATCACCGGCTTTTCAAAAATCACTCGTGATTTAAGTGAACGTCGCTTGGCCGAAGAAGCTTTGAAAGTGACTAATATAAACCTTGAAGAGAAAGTCAAAAAACGCACGAGCGATTTAGAAAGGGCCCTCACAGCAAAAGATCAATTTATCTCAATTGCTTCTCATGAGTTAAATACTCCTCTGACAACACTTAAAATGCAGACACAAATGCGTATGAAGAGGCTGGAAAGAGGAACAGAACATCCTACTACCGAAACATTAGGAAAATATTTTTCTGATGATCTGAGGCAGATTAACCGTCTTGTTCATCTGGTGGAAGATATTCTTGAGATTTCTCGCATCAATACAGGAAAACTCATTCTTAAAAAGAATCCTTGCTTACTGAACGATCTTTTGCAGGATCTCTCCGCAAGATTCTCATCTCAATTAGAGCAAAATAACATTCGCTTTGATCTTATTCTTCCAACGAGAAAAATAGAAGGTGTCTGGGATGCATTCAGATTGGAGCAGGTTTTTAGTAATATACTTTCCAATGCCATTAAATATGGTTCAGGCAATCCAATCTCAGTAACACTTGAGCAAAATGGTGACAATGCAGTCATACGTTTCATTGATCAAGGTATAGGTATTGAAGAAAAAGATTACGAAAGAATATTCGGTCAATTCGAAAGGGCCATCTCCGCTTCGGAAATTAGTGGAATGGGTGTTGGTCTCTTTATATCAAAACAAATTGTCGAGGCCCACAACGGACGCATCTATGTTCGAAGTGTTCATGGGAAGGGTTCTACTTTCACCGTCGAGCTTCCTCTGTCATGAGTGTCATCGGAACGGCGTCCTGGTCCATTCCACGTGAACTTCAACATCATTTTCCTGCGGCCCAAAATTTATTAGAAAGTTATTCTCAAGTCTTCAATGGTGTAGAAATCAATTCTACTTTTTATAATTATCATCGTTATGAGACTTTCGAAAAATGGTACGCACTTACTCCAGATCATTTTCAATTCTGCCTGAAACTGCATCGTAATTTTTCTCATGAAAAATTTGTCTATGATGATCAATCACTCGCTCAGTTTTTTGAAGATGCAAAAGGATTAAAGGATAAATTCAGAGTATTGCTGATTCAGTTTCCCCCAAAGCAAGAATTCAATAGGGAGCCTGTCAGAAGCTTATCACTAAAATACGTCACCATTTTTCAGGCAACATCGTGGTAGAGCCCCGACATGCTTCATGGATAGAGAAGGAAGCAAAAATATTTTATAAACATAACAATCTTTCTAAGGTTGTTGCTGATCCGGAAAGATGTTCACTGCCTTCAATATATGAAAACGCAGGAGGGATCACTTATTATCGTTTGCATGGTTCTCCGATCATTTATCGCAGCTCTTATGACCCGCAAGTTTTGGAAGTTCTCTCCCAGATCATAAAATGTAATGACTGGTGTATCTTTGATAACACGGCCAGCGGGCATGGCACAGCTAATGCTCTTGATCTCAATTCTTTGTTAAGGCAAGCTCTTTGCAAAATTTAATATGACAATTTGTTTTGACAAGGATGTTTAAAATGAAACTAAGAGATCTGATCCCTTTGCTATTGATTTTCTTCCTTATCTCAATCGGTAATACAAAACTTTTTGCTGACAACAAAGCTCCACAACCAAACATGGATATGCAAAAAGTCCTTAACGCTTACGAGAGTGACAAAGGTAAGCCGCTCAACTCACTTTCACCAGCTGAAGCGCGAAAGCAATCGAGTATTGCTGATGCAGTTAAAAAAGTGATGAAGAAAGAAAAACTAAAAGTTAAAGAGAATGTTGCAGAAGAAAAAATTCAAGTCGATGGGGCAGCTGGAAAAATAGCTGCCACTGTTTATCGCCCACCTGGAAAAGATTTAAAGCCTATTGTCGTTTATTTTCCCGGAGGTGGTTGGGTGCTTGACGACTCTGAAGATTATGCGGCTACTGCACGTTCATTGGCCGCAAAAACGAATGCTATCTTTGTTTCCGTAGATTATCGTCGGGCCCCGGAACACAAATTCCCGGCCGCTCATGAAGATGCTTTTGCCGCTTATAAATGGGTCTTAGGTAACGCAGTTACTTTGGGTGGCGATGGAAAGCGTGTCGCCGTTGCGGGGGAAAGCGCGGGGGGAAATCTTGCGCTTAATGTGGCCATTCGTGCAAGAGATGAAAAAATTCAAACGCCAGTTCATCAGCTCATTATCTATCCAGTGGCGGGTCAATACATGGAGACCGCATCCTACAAAGAAAGTGGAGATACAAAACCGCTTAACAAGGCCGGAATGGAGTGGTTTTTTTACCAATATCTCAAAAATACAGATGAAGCTAAGGATTTAAGAATAAATCACGTGATCGCTAATTTTTTTAGTTTTTCTCCCACAACCATTATAAGCGCTGAAATTGATCCTCTTCGCAGTGAAGGCCGCGACCTAGCGGATAAAATGAAAGAACAAAACGTTGATGTCGATTACAAACTCTACAGGGGAGTTACTCATGAGTTCTTTGGTATGGCCCCTGTCGTTAAGGAAGCTCGAAAGGCCCAGGAATATGCTGCTAAAAAAATGAAAAATAGTTTTAAAAGAATTTAAAAAATTTAATCTACAGGCCATAATTAAATTCTAAGGAGTTTATTATGGCCCATGAAATGATAGTTGGACTGGAAGTAACTGATCGTAAAAAGTATCAAGAGTATCGTGCAGCAATGACACCTATTCTTGAAACTTATGAAGGTGGTTTTCGCTACGATTTTTGGGTTGATGAAGTTCTTAAAAACGAATCAGGTAAAAAAATAAATAGAGTTTTTGCCATTTATTGCAGAGATAAAACTAGCATGGATGCTTTTTTCGCTCATCCTGATTATCTCGTGGCCAAAAAGAAATTCTTTGAATCATCTGTCGGCGATGTAACCATTATCTCACAGTACGATCGTTAAAACCTTCAAAACTGCCCCACTATCGTGGTGGAAAAATAGAGAGGTCATGAATCAAAATCATGACCTCATTTTTTTTTTACTTTAAATAGTATTGATTGTGATAACAAATATAGATGTCGAGATGTTTTTTGAGCATAATGGGATCCTTTGTTGTACACCAAGTTTTCCGAATCAGTCGGTTGATGTTTGCCCTTAACATTGCACAGGTGTGATTGAGTTTGAAAAGCGGATCGTAGTTGAGTTTTTTGAGTTCGCCTTGGCCCACAATTGCTCCTCGTCCTCCTTTGTATTGCTGATAAATGGCCTGCGGAAAAAATCGTTTCACAATCGGCCAGTAGTTTTGATGTTCATCAGACTCGATCAGAGAGAGTGGATTAATGACTTTTTCGATCTTCGAAAAAAGCTCATGCACTTTATCTCGATGTTCATTTTTTCGGTGACCGTATTTCTTGCGAGAGAGCTTCGCCAAATGCCCAAAAGCAGGGAGAGAACCAACTTCCGCGCCCAGTATAAATCTTCTTTTAGCGTCAACCGCGAGCGTGACCGAAAGTGGCTTCAGTTTTGTGTGTACCGACGTGATCAGATCGTCAAACTGCATGTGAGTAACTGGATTTAGGATTAATAGATTGAGAAAATGATCATTTTTTTGGCGTGATTTTTCTGCCAAATAAAGGAATTTTCTGTGAACAGTCGTACGATGAATTTTCAA
>CBIHOP010000011.1:0-21151 GCA_966211385.1 uncultured Bacteriovorax sp. | reverse complement strand
TAATTTATCTCAATTCGTATCATACAAGACTGTTATCAAATCGCATTTAAGTGGAGTTGCGACTACAGTTTTGCCGTCGGTGTCTTCTGCTTGCCATCTTCTCTCATCAAGCGCAGCTCAATCGTTGCCGGTGTTTCCAGCGACTCAGTCATTTGATTTAGGAGTTGAATTACAATTTTTTACCAACGCAAGCTGTACAGGCACGGCGAAGAGATTTGATTTTGCCAAAGGGTTCATGGCCCCAACTTTAGCAAATGATCTTACTGCATATTTTTCAGACACAACCACTGAACAATTTAATCTATTCATTAATCCGGGTGCAGGAACAACTTTCGTCAGCAACGTAAAAATTAATAACAATGCAGTTGGAACAGTTTCTTCATCAGTCTCAGTAAGTTTTGATCCTCTTCCATCTGCGGCCGTTGATATCTGTTTGAGCGAAGTTAATAACGGTGCCACTTGTTCTCCGTGGATTAATTCGACATCGTCGCCTCAGTCCTTCAGTGTTGGTGCAGGGGATGGAAGCAAAATCATTTACCTTTTTGCCCGCACGGCAGATTCACATGTTTTTAGCATTGGACAGGATTCAATACTTCTCGATACAAGCCCGCCAGTGGCCGGGCCTGCTCCAACTTATAACACCGCTTACTCTAGCGGATCAGTGAATTTAAATTGGTCTTTCTCCGATGTGAGTGCTCTTCAATATGATCTTAAAATTTGTCCAGACAGTAGTTGTTCAACATCATGTACTACAGAGGGAACAAATCTTACGTCACCAAATTTAAATTGGACTTTGAGTGGAGCCGATGGATCTAAATTCGTTTGCGTGAGAGCGACAGATGCTCTCGGACAATCTTCAGCTTATTTTAACTTAGGCTCATTCAATTATGATTCGGTCGCTCCGTCTCCAGGTGTTTTATCAATTAACTCCAATGCGACTTATTCAACGTCACTGACAGTAAGCTACTCGTCTTCGGCCGCGGGCGCAGACTTTATTTGCCTTAATGAAACAAACTCAAGCGCAAGTTGTTCATGGAATGCATATTCAGCTAGCGGTCCCTACACATTTAGTGCCGGTGAAGGAATAAGAACGCTCTATGCTTTTTTCAAGGATCAGGCCGGAAATATTTCGCAAGCTAATTCATCTATCACAATCGATACGTCCGTACCCACTCCTCCAGGAGTCGCTACGCTGAATGCATATTACTCTGTTGCTCCTTTTGCCGCCAATTGGGGAGCTTCAGCAGACGCGAACCTTTCGCACTATCAAGTTAAAGTATGTGCAAGTAGTGCTTGTTCTATTTCGTGCGGAACTCCGACATCAACTATAGGAACAGTTGCATCTGAAAGTATTCAAACAACTCACGGAATTCAAGAAGGAACAAATTATCTCTGTATAAATGCAGTCGATCTTGCTGGACATAATTCTGGTTACACTTCAGTCGGATCTTTTACATTCGATTCGGTAGCTCCCGTTGCTGGAACAATTACAATTAACAATGGTGATTTATACACAAATAATTCTTCGGTTACGTGGCAGACCAGCGGTCAAACCGGAAGTCCAACACACATGTGTATTCGAGGAACGAATAGTTCAACCGGTTGTACATGGAACGCTGTTAGCTCCACAGGACCCTATACTTTAAGCGCTGGGGAAGGAGTAAAATATACTTATCTTTTTTATAAAGATGCAGCAGGAAATATCAGTGCTTCAGTAAATGATTCTATAACTCTTGATCAAACACCACCGACGGCAATTTCATTGCTCGCACCAAATGTACCTATAGAAACTGAAGAGAAAAAAGTTTTCGTTCAATATTCAGGTGGTAATGATACTTATCGAGAAAAATTTAATGTAAAACTTTGTGATAATAATACATGCAGTGGAGCCATTTACGCTTCTCAAGACACGGGGGGAACATCAATTGATATTTCCACATCATCTGCGTGGAATTTAGGAACAGTCGCTTATGTAAAAGTTACGTCCATCGATTATGCAGGAAATTCAACGAGTGTCGTTTCACCTTCCATCACTCGCAAAATTAGAAAACGTGTAAAAGATATTTCGATTGGAGCAAGTCATACATGTGCAGTTATGACCGATGGAGCGGTTAAGTGTTGGGGAAGCAATACCAATGGACAGCTAGGAATCGGAAATACAAGTAACGTTGGTATGGCCGGTGGGCAGATGGGAGACGCATTGGCTTCGGCGAGTTTTCCAGAGCCCGTAAAAAAAGTATCTGCAGGTACTAATTATACCTGTGCTCTTACAGTGAGCGGTCGAGTTTACTGCTGGGGAATTGGTACTAATGGAAAACTCGGTTTGGAATCGACAACTCTGCAAACGAGTCCTCAATTTGTAGATATTGGTAGTGGAGTTAGGGCCATCGATATATCTGCTAAATTTAATCATACGTGTGTGGTTACAGCAGCGGGTGAAGTAAAATGTTGGGGGCAGAATACTAGTGGAGAATTAGGCCTCGGCTCTACAATGGCCATTGGAGATAACGCCAACGAGATGGGGGACAATTTACTCTCTGTTGATTTAGATCCTTCTGAAAAAGCGCTTAAAGTTTCAGTCGGAAGCGTGAGTACTTGTGCCTTAATGACAAATCATAAAATTAAATGTTGGGGTGCTTATGCACACATTGGGCAGAATCTAAGTTCGGGAGTTGTTGGAGCAAGTTCTCCACTAGATGTGAGAAATCTCCCAGCAATTAATTTTTCGACCGATTTCGCTACGGATATTGTAAGTGGGGCAAATTTTCATTGTGCCCTTTTTGCTTCAGGAAAAGTGAAATGCTGGGGTGAAAATTCAAATGGCCAGCTCGGAATGGGATCGGCAGATGGTAGTGTCTATGGAACTCTTTCCTCATCTCTCAGTTCAGTTTCTTATGTTTCATTTGGAGGAACAGAACTTGTGACAAAAATAGTCGCAGGCGAACAAAACGCCTGCGCGCTATTAGATGACGGTACAGCTAAATGTTGGGGGGCCAATACTAGCGGTGTGATTGGACAAGAAAACTCAATTGCAAATTATCCAAACCCTGCTTCAAATGGCATTTTAAATTTAGGAACGGGACAAAGTATACGTTCATTAAGTCTCTCAGCTGATTCAGGATGTGCCGTTTTAGGTGACGGACATCTCAAGTGCTGGGGATATACTCCTAAACTCGGAATGGGAACTATGGGGTCGGGATTTCTCACATCATACGGCGATCATCCTTCTGAAATGGGAGATACACTTCCAAGAGTTGAACTTGGAAACGCAACAAGAGTGGATGTGATGAAGATGACAGTTGGTGAAGAACATTCTTGCGCGCTTTTATATAATGGTCGCATGAAATGTTGGGGCGCAAACGCCTACGGACAAATTGGTTTAAACTCTGTCGGCGGATATAAAGGTGTTAGCCCTACTGAGATGGGAGAAAATCTCCCTTACCTTGATTTAGGTGCTCCAAAATTTATCAAAGACATTGAAGGAAGTGGTAAAGGCGTTTATCACGCTTGTGCATTGATGATTGATGGATCTTTAAAATGTTTCGGTAGAAATCACAGTGGGCAGTTAGGGATCAACGATACTACGGGATCAAATGGAGTAATTGGTGATAACGCCAATGAAGTTTCTCCATCTATGGTCGCAGTAAATTTTTATGGCGATAAAATAAAATCTTTAGCTACTGGACCAACGCATACGTGCGCACTGACAACTGCAGGAACAATTTGGTGTTTCGGCGACAATACCAACGGGCAGTTAGGGATCGACAATAACTCTAATAGTGCATCTCCAACGGCTGTCGTTGCATCTTTACCATTAGCTGTTGGGATTGCAGTTGGTGCTGATCACTCATGTGCTGTACTCGATGATGGTCAGGCCAAATGTTGGGGAGGAAATGTTCAAGGACAATTAGGAATCAATTCGACTACGGGTTACGGAGCTTCAGCTTCTTCAATGTCCAGCCTTCCACCTATAAATTTTGGTTCAATGATAAGAGTCATAAAAATCTCTGCCGGTTCAACTTCTACCTGTGCTCTTTTATCAGATCGGACAGTAAAATGTTGGGGAAGAAATAATTTCGGACAACTTGGTATGAATGATTCGACTGGAGCCATTTACGGAACAGGAACTCCTTATACGATATTGGGACAGTCTATTGTAAATTTCGAAACGTCAGCTCCGCTTAGTATAGCAACTGATATTGAAATGGGTGGAGAGACAGCGTGTGTTTTAAAAGCTGACGGATACATGAAATGTTGGGGACGAAATGAAGTAGGGCAGACTGGATTGAATATCAATGCGCTTCTCTTCGGAGATGGAGCACCGGTCCTCAACTCTTTATCGAATGTTTTCGCTGGAAGTGATTATACAGAATTCATTAAGGTTGGCCGAAATGCATGTCGAATTGATGGTCTCGGAAGGCCTTTATGCTGGGGAGATAATAGCGTTGGACAAGTTGGACAAGGCACAAATGTTTCTCACTATGGAGATGCGGCCATTAATTTAACTTTAACGCCTATAGAGCTTTAATATCATGACTAGTATGTCGCTGCGAGTTGTTTAACTATTAGAGATGATTCCTATTAGGTTGAATTCTGCCTTGGCGGGTGTTATTTTTAGCTGCCATTTCAAGTCGAATTCTCTAAGGAAAATCATCTATGTTGAACGAAAATTTTTATTACAATTTTTCAGGCGAAGCTCAAAACGAAGTTTACGATTTTATCAAGGCCCTTCATCAATACGATCGTATTGAAGAAGCAAAAGTTTTGGATGCAGACGACTGTCCAACGTTTCAGCAAGAGATTGAAGAAATTCGCAAAGAATTAGAAGTTGGAAAAAAAATTGTTATCGTTCAACCCTTCAAAGATCTTCACAACAAATACACCATTCAAGAACAAAGAACGATCAGTTGGTTGATTGGAAATGTTTTGGGTGAACCACTCGTTCAAAACGAAGCTGGTGAAAAAGTTATCTGTGTTTATGATCGTGATAGAAGCAATTCAATGGTAAAGGGTGCTCGTTATCACCAGACACGTGAAGGTGGAACGATCCACACAGATAACGTGAATGTACCTTACCACTGGGAGTATTTAGTTCTAGCATGTATCAGCCCTGCGATGTCGGGTGGAGAAAACATTCTTGTTAATGCAAACCTCGTCTACAAAATCCTCAAAGAAAAACATGCAGACGTTTTAAAAATTCTTGAGAAAAATTTCTGCTGGGAGCAGCGTGGAGTTGCAGATAAAACTTACGAAGCACCAATTATCAGTTATGGAAAAGATGGCGAACCACTTTTCAGACATCTTCGTCCTTACATGGAATCAGCTCATAACAAACTTGGTCGCCCATTAACAGATGAGCAAGTTTACGCCATCGATACTCTTGATTCGATTATTGAACACTCTAACAATCAATACCGTCATACTTTCAAGTCAGGTGAAATTCTACTGACTTACGATTCACAAGTTCTGCACGGAAGAACTTGTTTCTCTGATGCCATCAACGCCGTCAATATCTTCGAATGGAAGAAAGAACATAACCGTCCATTGAAAAGAACGATGGATCGTTTGTGGGCGAAAAAAAGAAGCTAAAATTATTAAGGTGAACTATGTCTAAACTTACGGCACTTATATTAGCAGCAGGATATGGATCACGAATCGCAGATGTGACAACTGATCCAAAAAGTTTATTAAAAATAAATAACCGCACTCTTATGCAATGGCACTTCGACAGTCTCAAGGCCGTTGGGATTAAAGATGTTGTTGTCGTCACTGGTTACAAGCGTGAAGTGCTTGAAGATTATGTCGACCGCTTTAAATCCGAATTCAACGTTACCTACGCCATCAACGATGACTACAAAGTTAAAGGCAACACATGGTCGTTTCTTTATGGTCTAGAAAAAGTTGAAGGTGACTTTCTTCTCTTCGATGCTGATCTTATCTATGAAACACAAATTTTAAGGTCATTTGTTGATGATCCAACTCCAAACCAAATCCTGGTTGGTGAGAGTTCAATTGATGATATTGAATGTGCCAAAACAATGATTGATCAACACGGCTTCGTTCGTATGACGATCGATAAAAGGGCCGTGACACTTGAAGAACGCCAACGCCTGGCCTTTGCAGGTGAAGCAATTGGAATTCTCAAGTTCAGCAATGATTATCGCAAAGACATGCTAGCGGCTTGCCAAAAGTTTCTCGCAAACCCAGAGAACATTTCTAAAAACTGGGAACACGTGATGAACGAGTTTCTACTTACACACGATATGAGTGTTCATGAAACGATCAGCAACCGTTGGGTTGAAATTGATAATCGTGAAGATTACGAACGAGCAAAAAGTTTATTCCTATGAATTGGTTTAAAGAATATAAATTATCTCTTAAAAGCATAGAAGCTGAAGAGCCTCTCGATATTTATTTGTATCGTCCATTGGCCTTTATCATCGTAAAAACTTTTTATGCACTTCCATTGACGCCAAATCATTATTCGTTGATGGCGTTAATATCTGGCTTAATTTCCGCTTATCTTTTTGCTCAAGGAAATGAACTCGCCCTTCAATGGGGTGGATTTGCTTTCTTGATGTTTGCCATTTTTGACTGTTGTGACGGAATGGTCGCGAGACTTAAAAAGAATGGCAGTGAGTTCGGTCGAATCATTGATGGACTGGTGGATTACACGGTGAACGCTGCTGCCTATGTCGGATTAGCGATTGGTATTGGCAAAATGTTTCCGGAATTTTTCGGTATTCCATCTTGGATCTTAGTTGTACTGGCAGGACTTTCAAAGGCCATTCATGCTTTTGTCTTCGATCATTATCTGGCCGAATATATTTCACACTCAAAAGGTAAGACGGGTTTCACTCAAAATGAAATTGTCTCGATTACTGAGAAAATTGCTGATGCAAAAAAACGTGGATACACGTTCTGGCAAATTCTTGCTCTCAAAATCTACTTAATGTTTACATCGGTCCAAGCTAAATCCGATGAAGGGACGTTAAATTACGATCCAGCTAAGTACTGTCAATCCAACCTAAAACTCATAAGGCTCTGGTCTCTTATTGGTCCAGCACCTCACATTACCATTCTCATCATTGCTTTCCTCATCAAAAGCCCGGGACTTCTTTTTGGTTATGCCATTGTCTTCGGAAATATCTGGCTGGCCTTGATGTTTCTCTATCAAAAACAAGTGAACTCCGTTCTTTGTGAAACACAAAGGAGCGCGGTTTGATCGCTTTATTAGTAGGATTATTTGTGGGATTCATCATGTGTATCCCAGTTGGCCCTATTAATATTTGGGTTGTGAATACCCTTATCAAACATAACTTTCGCTCTGCTTTTTCAATTGCTCTTGGCGGATCTGTCATGGACTTTGTCTATTTCATGATCATCTTGAGTGGATTATCACTTTTCCATTTTTCTCCAAAGACTGTTTTGATTTTAAAGATTGTCGGAGTTCTTTTTCTGCTCATTTTTGGTTTAAGAGAATTGTTTAAACCCAATACAGGATTGAAAGATGAGGAAGGAGAGTTGAAAAAAATTCCTCATGCTTCAAGTTTTTTTCTCATCGGCGTTTTGATTTATACTTCAAATCCTACTTTGATAGCGACAATGACGGGACTCGCTGCTGTCATCAAATCCTGGCATCTCTTTCACGAAAATATTTTCAACAATACGATGCTGGCCCTTGGTGTTGCGAGTGGATCGGCCCTTTGGTTTTTCTTTCTTTTAAAAATGGTAGTGAAATATCAACAAAAGATTCCTGAAAGTTTTTACAGACACTTTTCCAAAACTTCAGGCGTTCTCATTATACTTTTTAGTTTCTATATGGCCTTCAATGTTTATAAGGAAGTCAGTTTATGAAAAAAATTATGACAAAAAAAACAACTCAACTTCGTCAGATGCTTATGTCGAAGGAACTCGAGTTTATTATGGAAGCACACAATGGTCTGTCAGCGAAGATTGCTGAAGAAGCAGGCTTTAAAGGCATTTGGGGTTCTGGACTCTCTATTTCAGCTTCACTGGGTGTTAGAGATAACAACGAAGCATCGTGGACTCAAGTTCTCGATGTAGCGGAATACATGAGTGATGCTACAACGATTCCTATGCTTCTTGATGGAGATACGGGATACGGTAACTTCAACAACATGAGAAGACTTGTGATGAAGCTAGAGCAACGTGGAGTTGCTGGCGTTTGTATCGAAGATAAAATCTTCCCGAAAACAAATTCATTCCTTCGTGGAGAAGCTCAACCGCTTGCAGACGTCGATGAATTCTGCGGAAAAATTAAGGCCGGTCAGGATACGAAGCTTGATGATGATTTCGTTATCATCGCTCGTGTTGAAGCTTTAATTGCTGGCTGGGGACTCGCTGAAGCTGTGAAAAGAGCTGAAGCTTATCGCTTAGCTGGTGCCGACGGAATTCTTATGCACTCAAAGATTTCAAAGCCCGATGAAATTCTTGCGTTCATGAAAGAATGGGGTGAGAGAGCACATACGTGTCCAGTTGTTATCGTACCAACAAAATACTATTCAACTCCGACAAATGTTTTCCGTGAAGCAAACGTTTCACTTTGTATCTGGGCCAACCACCAGATGCGTGCTGCTGTAACAGCTATGCAAAATGTGACAAAGACAATCTTCACAGAACAATCCCTCATGAGCGTTGAAGATAAAGTCGCTTCAGTTAAAGAAGTTTTCCGTCTACAAAATGACAGCGAGTTGGAAGAAGCAGAAAAATTATATTTAAAAGTTGCTGATGCTGATAAACCTCACGCGATTTTCTTAGCAGCTTCAAGAGGCGCTGAACTTAAAGAACTCACTGAAGACAGACCAAAAGTTCTGATCGATATCAATGGCAAACCATTAATCGAACAATCTCTGGATAATTTCTACGAGCACGACATTAAAGACATCACGATTGTTCGTGGTTACAAAAAAGAAGCTTTCAAATTCCCGAACGTGAAATATGTAGATAATGATCAATATGAAACGACGAGTGAGCTTTCATCACTAATGCTTGCTAAAAAAGAAATCGTTGATAATACAATTATTTCTTACGGTGACATTCTTTACCGCAAGTACATCCTTTCTCGTTTAATGGAAGAAAAAGGCGATATCACGATTGTTGTTGATGCATCTCTAAGCGATCGCACGCCGGACTACAAAGGTGACTTCGTTCTTTGCTCACGCAAGCACAGTACAAAATTCAACGAAGCTTCAGCAGAACTTCGTGGTATTAAATTTGCTCAGTATAGCGAAAGCAAAGAAGCAGACGGTGAATGGATCGGTCTCGTAAAAACGAATAAAGTGGGATCGGAAATTCTTGTGAAAACATTGGATGAATTAGCAACAACTCCAGAATTTAATAAACTTAAACTTCCAGACTTGATGAACAAGCTGCTTGAGAAAAAAGTGAAAATCAATGTCATGTACATTGATGGACACTGGATGGATGTTGACAGCTACGCTGACGTCTCTAAAGGACAAAAATTCTAGTGACGTTAGTACTCAGAAAACTTTCACTACAAGACGAAGAGGCCTTTAAAGAAGGCCTCGAGTTGTTTTCTGATATGGAAAGTGATTGGTACAGTTTTGTCTGGCAAAAGGGGATGAGTTGGGAAGAGCATTTAAAAATTCTCGATGACCGTTTTCATGGTGAAGGTTTAAGACCAGGACATGTTCCAGATTCAATGCTGTATGCTTTTGTTGATGGAAAAATTGTTGGGCGTTCGAGCATTCGCCATGAATTAAACGAATTTCTCTCGCGCAAAGGCGGTCATATTGGATTTGCAGTTGCAACTCCATTTAGAAAGAAAGGTCTAGCTACTGAAATTTTAAAGCAGTCACTCAAATACTGTCGTGATGTTTTAAAGCTTGATGCTGTTCTTATCACATGTGATGATGACAACTTGGCTTCCGCACGTACGATTGAAAAAAATGGTGGTGTGCTTGAAAACAAAGTTCTTAACGAAAATGAAAAAATTGCGACTAGAAGATATTGGATAACACTAAATTAAAGGATGAATGAATATGATCACAGCAGATAAATTTTTAACTCCAGCTCGTGAATTAGGTTTTAACTTTTTCACAGGTACTCCTTGTTCATATTTAAAACCATTCATCAATTATGTTATCGATACAGATGGTTTCGATTTCATCGATAGTGTTAACGAAGGCGACGCTGTGGCCATCGCTGCTGGTGCGACAGTAGCTGGTAAAAGAGCTGTTGTTATGTTTCAGAACTCGGGATTAGGAAATGCCGTTAATCCTCTGACGTCATTAACATATACTTTCAATATTCCTATCATGGTCATCACAACGTTGAGAGGCGAAGTGGGCGGAGCTCCCGATGAACCTCAACATGAATTGATGGGCCAGATTACTATTTCAATGCTTGAAACAATGAAAATGAAATGGGCCTTTTTTCCTCAAACTGATGAAGAAGTTATGCCGGCCCTAAAAGCAGCTGATGAATACATGAAACAAACAAATCAACCGTTTGTTTTTGTCATGAGAAAAGACGATGTCGCTGATTGGAAATTGCAGAAGAAAGCGGCTCCTTCAAAAAAGGAAATCGCGATCCATCACGAAGATAAATTTGAACTTGAATACAACGATCGTATTCAAAGAACTCCGCTTTTAGAAGCGGTTCAGGAATGTTTAGGCCAGGATGTTGCGGTTATCGCGACTACTGGAAAAACGGGCCGTGAACTTTATGAAGTAGGTGATCGTGAAAACCAATTCTACATGGTTGGTTCAATGGGGTGTGAACTTGCCTTCGGTTTAGGAATAGCTCTCTCAAAACCACAAAAGAAAGATGTTGTTCTTGATGGTGATGGTGCTCTTCTTATGAGAACTGGATCAATGGCCACAGTAGGCGCCTATAAACCAAAAAATCTTATTCATATTCTTATCGACAACGAAGTTCATGATTCGACTGGCGGTCAGGGAACAGTAACTGGCGGAGTTTCTTTCGGCGCAATCGCGAAAGGATTCGGTTACACAAATGTTCTTGGGACTGATAAACTGGAAGTGATGAAAGAGCAGTTGATGAATTTAAAGAATGTTGATGCTGGACCGGTTTTCTTTCACGCAAAAACAAAGAAAGGATCACCTGAAAAGTTGGGGAGACCTAAAGTTACTCCAGCTGAAGTAAGTGTTAGGTTCTCCCGCTTTATTCAAAAATAATTATTCAGCTTTATTGCAACAGCCGTAAACAACTCTACCACCAACGTTGTCGATCATGATGTGGTGAGAGTAAATGTTATCGCTCATACCATCGTTACATTCACCAGCGATAACTGAAGCTGTTTGGTCTTTTGTTCTTACGATGAAAGCGTAGTCATCGCCTACACCAGCGGCCGTTTCTCTAGACATGATTTTCGATGTTGATTGAGTTTCAAAATCATCAATAGAAAGTTCCGTTTTAGTGATTTTAGCACCCCAGAAAGGCTCAGTACCAAAACACTCATATTCAGAAGCTAAAGTTGAAGCAGATAAAGTTAAAAGAATTAAAGCAATTGTTGTTTTCATGTGTGTATTCCTCCAAAGAATCAAAGTAAGGACTTTCTACCAAGAATCCAGATGACAAGCTAGACACCGTGAAAAAAGGTAGATAGTTTTAAGAGCATTACCAATGGGAGATGTTTATGATTCAGCCAAAACGCAATATTTTACTTAATCCAGGGCCTGCAACGACAACGGACTCTGTAAAAAATGCCATGGTTGTGCCGGATATTTGCCCTCGCGAGCTGGAGTTCGGGGAGCTTACGCTTTCAGTGCGTGATGACCTTATCAAGATCGCACATGGTGAAAAAAACCACACTTGTATCATGCTCACATCTTCGGGCACTGGGGGCGTTGAAGCCTGTTTAACGTCAGTTGTTCCTCAGGATAAAAAAGTCCTTATCATCAATAATGGAGCTTATGGCGAGCGTATGCAGGCGATCTGTGATGCCTATGGAATCAATCATGTTGATTTGAAAATTGAATGGGGAAAACCTGTAGAAATATCTGCTGTGGAAGAAATGATCAAAAAGCATCAAACGGAACTTTCACATGTGGCCTTTATTCATCATGAAACAACTGTCGGGATTTTAAATCCTCTCAAAGATATTTGTACGCTTGCACATAAATATAATCTGGAAAATATCGTCGATGCCATGAGCTCGTTTGCGGGAATTGATATAGATGTTGAAAGAGACAATGTTGATTACCTCGTATCTTCTTCAAATAAATGTATTCAAGGCATGGCAGGAATTAGTTTCGTCATTGCAAGATTGGATTCACTTAAAAAAACGGCCGGTATTAAACGCAATTTTTATTTCAACTTACTTGCGAATCACGAATATCTTAACAAAAATAAGCAATTTCTTTTCACACCACCAGTACAAACTCTCTATGCCCTAAGACAAGCGGTGACTGAATACCTCAAAGAAGGTGAACATAATCGCATTCGTCGTTATGCTTCGATGTATGAAGTAATGAAAAAGAAAGTAAAAGAACTTGGATTCAAGTTTTTGGTTGATGAACAACATCACTCAAAACTTCTTACAGCGATTCACGATCCAGAGAGCGCGAATTATTCATTCAATGAAATGCATGATTATCTATACGAAAGAGGATTTACAATTTACCCAGGAAAAGTGGGTAACATTAATACATTCAGGCTTTCCAACATCGGCGAGATTTACCCCGCCGATATTGAAGATTTTCTCAAAGTCTTTGAAGAGTATCTAAGACTCAAAAAAATCATTTAGCTTAAAGTTGTGGACTTACACCAACGGCGATAACTCCAACAATAAGACATAAAATAATGATGTCGATTTTTGTGATTTTAGTCCATAGCATAATATTCCCCTTGGTAAAGATCATCTTTCGCAGTTGATTCTAACTTTTGCGGGATCCGTGCCCAATCTTGTCCAAGGTATCCAAACACTAACCAGTAAATCCTGTCTCCCATGCCGCCCAATGAAAAATGAGCGTGATAGATGACAAAGACTGGCAAATGCGAGAGGAGAAATAAACCGATTATTTGTCGTTGCGGTTTATTTTCACTCAATCCTTTTATGGAGGCGATAATCATCATGAGGTATGCAATGAACGACATGATGAATAACGGATACCCTCCAATAACCCCTGAAGACACAAACAAATTGTGGGGGTCCTTGAACGAATTGTAGCCTTCAACTTCTATGCCATTTTCTGAACCGTCTAAATACTTATAAAGCAGTCCCAAACCGAAATAGGGACTCTTCTCAAACATATTTATGCCCCTAGTGACCTCTTCCATACGGGTCTGAATTCCATCCTGGGCCGGACGCATTCCAAAGCTCGCTTTACCCGTTGTGATCTCATACATAAACTGCGAAACGGGAGCTCCCACTAAAAGAACTGAAATTAAAAAACACGAAAGAAACGTAAATTTAAAAAGACGAACTGATCTTTTCTTCGAACCAAAAATAAGAATGGCCACAAACGCCGTTATAGCGATTGTTACGAAAGCCGCTTTGGTTGATGTCAGAAGGACGACAACTCCTAAAATAAGCAATGTGAGCAGCTTTAAAAGAGTATTATCCTTGATAGTCCAGGGTCTGTCTTCGAAGACTCGTGGAATATAAAAAATGAACGCTGTTGTGCTAGCAGTTACCATGTGCGGAATGTGTTTAAAAAAGCCTACAAATCGTCCACCGCGAAACATAAAAGGATAAAAGAAAGGCAGACATAAGAAGCTTGTAACAACCAAATAAGTGCTGATAGTTCGCACCCAATAAATAAGTTTATCTAAAGGAAATACGGCCGGAAGAATAAGACCATAAACGAAGATGAGCATGATCGCCATTCCCAATCCACCAATTTGCACCAGAGGAGAATAGGTCACATTGATGAGCGTGATTTGAAAAAGTGTTTGAATGGTCAGAACGGCCATAAGAGAAAAGATGAAAATTTTGTAATAGTAATTCATCGCGATGTTTTTTCTATTTTTCACCCAGTAGGCAAAAAGAATCAAAGCGATGATGGCCTGCAATCCAAAATTAATAAAAGGATGCAGACCATATTGAAAAATAAATGGTGGAATTGAATAGGGAATAATTTGCGCCCATTTCAATGAAACTTTTGACGCAAAAATGAGCACAATAAGAGTTACGCAGCATACTTCAATCAGTTTGCTGACGGAAATTTTTTTCATGCTTAATCCACTTTATCATGTATAAGAACTGCGGTAAGTACGGCAGTAAGAATGACTGAGACAATAGAGATCATTCTGAAAGAGTCGTTACTCACAAGAGGCTCTTTGTTCTTAATCAAAACGATATCATTAGACATTAACGTGTAATCATCTTTTGCACCATTTTGAAGAACTTCTTCGAGATTGAGATTTAAACTTTTAACACTTTCACCATTAGGAGTTTTTAGATCTCTACTATCATTGCCAATGACGATGTTTTCCAAGTCAGCTTCATTAGTAGTTCCACCAGCAAGTGAAAGTAGTGTTGTAAGTTTCATTGTTGCAGGCACGTGATAAAGACCTGCATTTTTAACAGCACCAAGTAAACGAATAGGAATGAGTTGTTGATTGGGATATGACTCAAAAATAAATTCTGAAGGTGAGCTTAAATTGTACTTAGAATTTTTATTCGTTTCGGCTTGAACAGCAAACGTAGTGTTGGTAAGTAAAGTGAAGGCGATGAGGCTGATAAGGATCGAACGCATTTTTTGGTCTCCTTTTTAGTCACGACGACTGGGCACGAATTGATAGCAAGAATGTGATCGGAAATAAACAGTAAAAGAGAGAAAAAAATGAATCACGCAGAAGAGATCAGTCTTAACCAAGTTCTTCAAATTTTCACTCGCCGCTGGAAGTATCTACTTCTTTTGGCCTTAGTATTT
This sequence comes from uncultured Bacteriovorax sp., assembly GCA_966211385.1. Lineage (GTDB taxonomy): Bacteria > Bdellovibrionota > Bacteriovoracia > Bacteriovoracales > Bacteriovoracaceae > Bacteriovorax. The sequence continues at coordinate 6,266 of CBIHOP010000011.1, read as the reverse complement.
TCATTAGGAGCATTGGTAAAGCATAAGTACTTTCCGATGTATCCCGGAACAGGCAAGTTGATTATAAAAGACCAAAGAAATAGTCAACTGCAACTATTGCTGAGCACAGTCGGAGCCGCTGCCGATGTCACTGGAATTGATACAAAAGGTGATGATCTTGTAGCGCGTGCAGAAATTGTTTTGGACACACATGAGTTTTATGTGGCACTCGCTGAAAGACTTTTAAAAAACAATCAACGAAGTATTGCTGTCGAACAATACCTCAGTCGCTTTAAGAGATCGATGGCGAATCCTGAATATATTCACGAAGTCGCTACTCATCTCTCTGGTCTGATAACTTTTAGTGCAAGTAAAGGTGGCATACTCACAATCAATGCAAAAACTAGCAATCGTGAATTCTCAACTGTGCTTGTGAATGAAACGTTGGAAGAAGCGAAGAAAAATATTGTTGATCGCGAATTGAAAGATCTCAATCAAGCTGAAATTTATTTCATGTCAGAGATTGCTAATGCTCGTTCGCGCTTAGATATGATCGAAAATTCTACTGTTAAAAAACTTCAAAAGAATCAGATCCTCTCTGTCGACGTTGAAAAAGGTGATAGTTCAAAATATATCAGCGAATTAAAAAAGAGCATCAACGACATTCGCATTCAAATTGCTAATAACGATAGTCGAATTAAAGCACTCAACAGCAGAATCAATGCTGGCATGGCCGGTGAAGTCGGTGTGATCAGTAAGTTCAATGAAGCTTCTCAAATTAAAATGCTGGAAGATGAAAGCCGCGAATTAGGAATCGAATTAAAAACGTATCAGAACTATCTTAGAAATTTTGAAATTCAAAAAACTGGTCTCGTTCCATTTCAATATGAAATTCAGAAAATGAACGCCAATCATGATTTCGAATATAAAGTCTACGCTAACTTGAACGAAAGTTTAGCACGCGTAGGACTCCAGAAAACTTATGTAAAAAATAAAGTGGATATTCTTGAGAAAGAAAGATTATCTAAAGTGCGCTCATCTCCATCAATCATCATTATGATGTTGATTGCTCTACTGATTTCTCAAGTGATCGGAATGTTCAGCATCTATATTTATGAATTGTTTAAACCATCTGAAGTGGGCGTGGTGATCTAACCACGGCCTCTCCTGAAATTTTTATCTGCCCATCCTCACCGCGCGCTTCTGTGATGAAGGTGCCGATGGGCTTTCCTTCTTTAACCGCGATAAGTTCTAATTTAAGAATAATAGTTTCACCTAAATAAATGGGTGCGTGAAATTTAAAAGTCTGATTGAGATAAATAGAACCTGGTCCTGGAAATTTATTAGCAAAAAGACTGGAGAAAAGTGAAGCTGTTAACATTCCGTGAGCGATTCTTCCTTTAAAGCCTTGTGCTCTGGCCGCTTCATCGTCAAAGTGAACGGGATTAAAATCACCTGAAAATGTAGCGAAATTTTGAATATGTTCTGCCGTTATGGTAACTTTCTCTTCATAAATATTTTGTGTGTTCATTTTGTATTCCGGTAGTTCAAGCTGTGATTAATCGTATTATTGCCATTTTGTTTACTTCTTTTATTTTCACCTCTGCATTTGGTTATGAAAAGCAATTTCTTCTCACAGACATTTTGAGCGACCATGTTATCCGCATTAAAAAACTTCAACCTCACGTAGAGGTGGTCTCAGGGGATTTACTCGCAATTTTCTCCCATGAGACTAAAAATATTATTGGTTATGCGCGCGTGGAAGTACTGCTCGAAAGCGAGGACATCTATACAGCTACAGTCCAAACTCATAACAAAAGTGCCATTATCCGACCTGATAATTATCTGGTGAGAATGGATCTCTCAAAACTAGATAATGATATTCCTGCGCGTTTTGATCTTCACTATAATGACAACAGAAAAGTTGCCGCTAAATATCGACCACTGGTTTATACCGGACTTTCTCAAGGGTTTACGGCCAGTAACCTGAAAAAGAATGAAGTGCTCGCTGGACCTTCGATACTTAGTTATGGCGTGAGTAATAATCTTCAGGTGAATTCAAACTTAATTTCCACAATGTTTAAGATATTAAACGTCTCATTTAAGTCACAGCTTTTTTCAAATGATGATTATGATGTATCGATTGAAAATGGATTTCAGTATTATCATGAAGAAACAAAAGGCTCTTATCAGCTGGTGGCCTATCTTGATTCAAACTCTAACTCAAACTTTAAATCTCACTTTAAGTTAAGGATGTTCACCAAAAAACCTCAGGATGAATACCTCTACAATAGTGAAGAATATACCCGCGACTTCAACGTTGAACTTCAACTCTCTTATGGATATTTGATGTCTAATTGGAATCGTCTGATTGTCGGTCCGAAAATCGACGTTAACAAAAAGAAAGTAGGTGGTGTTATTGGTTATTACATCATTGATCGCCAATTCAATACAATGATTGGTGTGACCGCCAACGATTTTTCTGAATTCCGTGTTGGAAAAGACGGCTATCTTATGAACCTAGATTTCTGGTGGCGTTTTTAAGGATTGATATCCGAGAAACTTTTTGCTGTTGGATGATCCCCGATAACAACATCACTTTGACGAACGAGTTGAGTTGTCCTCATTCCCGCAGAGCGAGCTGCATCTAATTCTTCTTTAATATCTGAAAGAAAAAGAATTTTTTCTGGAGATAATTTAAGCTCTTTTGCAATTCTGACGTAGGATTCAACTTCTCTTTTGTGACCAACTTTCGTATCAAAATGATGACTGAAAAGTGGAAGGAGATTTCCAAAAGAGGTGAATTCAAAAAGCAGATGCTGGGCCTTAACAGAGCCTGACGAATAAACACCGAGAGTGTGCCCTTGATCTTTCCACTCTTTTAATTTTGATTGCACTTCTGGATAAATGTGAGCGACGACATGACCAGAACGGTAACCTGATTCCCAAATATAACCTTGAAGTGATTTGAGGGCAGGATGTTTGCGGTCAGTATCGATCCATTCAACGAGTTGAGCACTGTATTCAGAAACATTTTCAGGAACTTTCAGCCCTTCTTGAATGGCCGTTTCTTTAATTTGTTCAAAAGCTTTTTGAACATGCTCAGATTGTTCATTCGATTGCAGATACGTAAGCATGCGTTCGCGTGCATAAGGAAATAATACTTCATGAACGAAGCTTATCGACGTTGTTGTTCCTTCAATATCAGTTAGGATGTAACTCATGGGTTGTATTTTGCGTCTATGCCTGAACCCGTATAGTGCGGAACCCAGCCTTCAATGTTTGAAAAAATGCGAATCGCTTTTACGAAATATTTTGGAGCAAGATCAAACCAGTGACGGAAGTTTTTTGGAACTGACATGAAGTCACCGGCCGTACACGTTACACCAAGAACTTCACCGTTATCTAAATGAAACCAGAAGAGACCTTCACCATCAACGAAGAAGCGGATTTCATCTTCACTATGGCGGTGTTCTTTCATGAATTTTTCACGAATCGCTGGAAGATTTGGTGTTTGAGGAGTGACGTTGATAACGTCAGCTGTAACATATCCATTTTTTTCCATGAAAGGTTTAAGTTCATGTGAATAAGCCGCTAAAATAGTTTCCTGATCAGCATCGTCAGCAAGTTTTGTATTGGCTTCCCATTTTTCAATAAGAATTCCATGTTCATTGAGAATTTTTTTAATTGTAGGAAAATCTGTGATCGTCTCATTTGATTGAGCAACAAATAACTTGGCCATATTAACCTCTGTTCGATCTGATGTAATAACGGAAAATATATTCAAAAACTTCCAAGTGGCGTTTAGCTTCTTCTACGCTGTCTCCCCAGACATAAAGTCCATGTCCACGCAGGAGAAGTCCGTAGTTATTTTTTTGGGAAAGAATCGCTGGTTTGATTTCTTCAGCGAGAGCGCGAATGTCCTGTGTGTTTTCAAAACATGGAATGTTGATTTCCACATCATGAGTCTTCACTCCTTTGAAACCTTTCAAGAGTTCAAGACCTCTCATTGTTGCAAATTTTTGTCCGGGAAAAAGATCAGCAAACAATAAACCTTCCAGCATATGACTGTGAAGAACACAGTTGGCATTAGTGATTTGATAAAGACTCAAGTGAATATCTGTTTCATCAGATGATTTGCGGTTCATCCCAACGTAAGAAGGGTGCATTTCACGAGTCTGAAAATAGAGCGGAAGAAAGTTGTGTTCAGTAAATTTGCTCTTATCAATTCCAGATTCTGAAACGAGAGCAATGTCCGGCGACGTTTGCGAGCGAAGGGAATAGTTTCCTGACGTGGCCGGATTGTGTCCATGAATGTTTAAAATCCTTACCAATTGGGCAAGTTTCTTCATTTCTTCGTGGTCTTGGGCACTGATAATAAACGTCACGGATGTATCCTCTTTCTTTTTTTCCCTTTATAGTAAATCTCTCTTTTTATGGCCATGAGTATGTAGTAAGAAGTAGTAAAATCTACAGGGAAAGCACTATGAAAAAGACAAATATCATCGTCAGTCGTTTTAAAGAATCAATCTTCTCAACCATGACCAAACTGGCGCTTGAGAATAAAGCGATTAACTTGTCCCAAGGGTTTCCTGATTTCGACGGACCAGAGTGGGTGAGAAAGCTGGCCGCGAATGCGGTCATGTCGGGTAAAAATCAATATGCCCCTTCAATGGGCCTCCTTCCTCTTCGAGAAGCTATAGCTGGTAACTATTCAAAATACTATGGACTTAAATATGATCCTGCCAGTGAGATCGTAGTAACCAATGGTGCAACAGAGGCCATCTTTGCGACCTGTATGGCGCTTCTCAATCCTGGTGATGAAGTACTTGTGCTTGAACCTTTTTATGATTCTTATTTAGCTTCTATAGAAATGGCAGGAGCGAAAGCTATTCCAGTTACATTGAAGGCACCAACATTTTCTTTTGATGAAAATGAGTTGAAGTCGGCAATCAACGACAAAACTAAAATGCTCATCATAAACAATCCCCATAATCCAACAGGGAAAGTTTTCGAAAAATCTGAAATGCTCACACTTGGAAAGATCGCGATTGAAAACGATCTCTATTTAATTTCAGATGAAGTTTATGAGTTTCTTACTTTCGGTTGCGAGCATATTCCAACAGCGACTTATGAAGGCCTCAAGGAGCGCACGATTACGATTTCTTCAACAGGTAAGACGTTTGGTTTGACTGGTTGGAAAGTCGGTTGGGCAGCAGGTCCTGCAGAACTTATTAAGGCCATTCACAACGTTCATCAATTCACAACTTTCTGTGTAGCTACTCCTTTTCAGGCAGCAATGGCCGAAGCGCTGGCGAACATGGATGACTATCTAAAAGAATTTAGAGCGGACTATACAGCGAAAAGAAATAAGCTCATCACCGGCCTTAAGGCTGCGGGTTTTGATATCATTGAACCACGCGGAACTTACTTTGCTCTCGCTCGTTTAAAAGGCAACGATACAGATGTTGAGTATTGTAAAAAGCTGATTGTGGAAAAAAAGGTAGCAACAATACCCACCTCCGCTTTCTATTTAAAGAGCAACGAAGGTGAGAAATTGATCCGCTTTTGTTTTGCTAAAACTGATGAGACATTAACGGGTGCTCTGAAAAACCTTAACTAATCATTCAAAGACACATTTTACTTTTTTAGTGGTGGCCGTGATTCCATTCTGATTCACGCGCATCACTCCTTTTTCAATTTTAGAATTGTAGCTCATTTTAATTTCACTTAAATTGTAATCACTATCGAGAACATTCATGAGAAACATATTGTCGCTCGACCAGTAGCCAACAACTCTGTCTTTTGCAATTTCAATATTCGCATCAACCGGTCCATCTAAAGTCACTTGCAAAGGACCAATCATGGGATTGCCCTCCATGTGAGATGTTGGAGCACTTACCGTAATTTTCTGGTTGTTGTTGAATTTTCCCGTGCATTCAAAACTTCCAGTAGCGAACGCATTAATCGAACTGAGGAGAAAGAAAGAAGTGAGAATAAACTTCATAAAGACTCCGTGAATGATTGATCGATAATTCGATCTAAATTGTCGTCGGAATCTAATCACAAAACAAAAAAAAAGGCCCTCAATACTGAGGGCCTTTGGTTTTTTATTTTACTGAAATTTCTTCATCACTCTCTGTGACGAATAATCTCTTAAGGATACCACCTGACCACATACGGAATCTTTCGATGTATGAGTAGGCTGCAGGAATAACAACGAGAGTAAGAAGCGTTGAAGAAATGAGTCCACCAATAACGGCGATACCCATTGACGTTCTTTGCTT
>CBIHOP010000010.1:0-21288 GCA_966211385.1 uncultured Bacteriovorax sp. | reverse complement strand
AGTCTAATGCAAACGCAGACGTTGAAAGAAATGTGAGGGCCAAAGTAGTGTTTTCATGAAGAAGGAAAACTTCAATTTTGATGCCAGGAAAGAGGCCTTTAAGATTAGTGTTTTGCAATGTCTGCCCCGTCTAAATCCTAGGCAGTTGGACAAAAAAAAAGCACTCCCGAAGGAGTGCTCATTGAGATTTCTAGTTGTGCTTTTTATCGTGTTCCGCTTCGAGGAATCGCTCAGCTCTGATCGCTGCCTGGCAACCAGAACCCGCAGCTGAGATGGCCTGACGGTAGTATGGATCTTGAACGTCACCACAAGCAAATACACCCGGAACAGATGTATCAGGATGAGTTCCTTGAGTTTTGATATATCCACTTTCATCAAGGGCCAATTGGCCTTTTAAAAATTTTGTATTAGGTTCGTGACCAATTCCTAGGAAGAAGCCGTCCGTTTTTCTGTCATAAGTTTCTTTTGTGCTGTTGTTGTAAACCTTAAGTCCGTTTACCCCACCTTCATCAAAAAGAATTTCTTTTACTTCTGTATTCCAAACAACTTCAATTTTTGGATTATTGAAAGTGCGATCTTGCATCGGTTTAGAAGCACGGAAAGAATCGCGACGGTGAATTAAATAAACTTTTTCAGCAAAACGAGTGAGGAAGTTTGCTTCTTCAAGAGCAGTATCACCACCACCAACAACGTGAACAACTTTATTGCGATAGAAGAATCCATCACATGTTGCACAGGCAGAAACACCTTTACCAATTAACGCCATTTCATTTGGCAGTCCTAAGTATTTTGCTGAAGCACCAGTTGAGATAATTAAAGTTTCTGCAAGAAACTCTTGTCCATTTTCACATTTAACGTGGAAAGGACGTTTGCTGAGATCAACGTCTGTAACTTTCGTTGAAAGATATTGAGTACCAAAACGTGCCGTTTGTTTTCTCATTTTGTCCATGAGCTCTGGGCCCATAACACCTTCAGGAAAACCCGGAAAGTTTTCTACGTCTGTCGTTGTCGTTAACTGTCCACCTGGCTCATGTCCTTCGATAACAAGCGGATTCAAACCCGCGCGAGATGAATAAAGAGCGGCAGTGTATCCGGCAGGACCAGATCCAATGATGATGACTTGTTTTGTTTCCATACAAAATTACTCCGTTAAGGCCTTAAGTGCAGCTGCTGTTTCTTCTTCGTTTTTCACTTTAAGTTTGATCTCAAGTGGACGGTCATCCAGTTCAGGATGAAGTTGGTAATAAGCACTAACAGTCGTGAGTTCATCAGGATGTTTTGCTTCAGCAGTGGTCTTGAAAGCTTCACCAGTAATCGTACATTCGTATTTATAGATTTTCTTAATCTTTTTCTTGCTCATAACGAGGTCCTTTTTTTGTCATTTTTACCTCTACAGTTATAGAAAATTATTCGCAGTGAAGCAAGGAATTCCCTCGTGTATGCATGGCGTATTATTGTGCTAAACTTTTCTCTATGAAGACAAAATTTAGACGCGTTTTATTGGTTTTAAGCCTTTATTTACACTCTCAATTGGCAGGGGCCTTGTCCCTGGAAGAAGTCAGCATTACCGACGTTTCTACGAGTGGTGAAAGCATGATTGCGGACCTCGGAGACCTAGAAGAGTATAAAGAGGGTCTTCAAGCTCGTTTTTATGTTCAAAAAGGTCCAAAAGAAACGCCTGTCATTTTTTTAGTGGCCGAAGGCGAGCTGGTTAAAAGTCTGCCCCGCAAATCTTACTGGTCCCTTAAAACCATCCATCTCCCTGATCACCTCAAAAAAGCGAGCAAGCTTCTCATGATGACGGACCGTTCAGTGAGCATGGGACGACCTCTTCGCATTAAAACCCGTCATCGGGTAGTGAACAAAGATGAATACAGCGATGTTGACGCTTTTTTGGCCGACAATGAAGAAAACGTGCCTCGTCGTCTCGTTCATCAAGAAGATCAGTACGATGCCAGCGAAAAACTTTTTGATGAAGATCCTGTTCCAGAGGCAGACATTGAAATTAGCACTTACGAAGGATACAGAAATAAATCAGAAACATATTACAGCGAAGAATACGGTGACAAAACAGATCAAAGATATTTTTTGGGTAATCGCTCTGTACGTGTCGGTGACATAAAAAAAGCAGAAGATAAAAAACTTCTTGATAGCATGGGCGAAGGTCACGAACAAAAAGTTGCATCTATGAAATACGGTGTAAAAGATTTTTATCGTGATCAAGAAAAACTTCCGGACATGCGGGAATTTAATAAAGCCGTTACGATCAAATCAACTTATGAACAGGCCCGTGAAGATAAAAAAGCAAAGGCAGAGATTTCACCAAGAGTGATGGCAAAAAAACAGCGTGATGGTGAAAACTGGACGGCCGATCTCGATTCAGCTTCTCTTCGAAAATATTTCATTCAAACTGGTGTCGAAAGCGAAATGCGCAGACGAGAACTTGCTCTCAGCGAATTAGACGGTCATGAAATCATGATTCATTATTCCGGCTCCATGGTTAATCAAACGACTGATGCTGATACGTATTACCAGGGACGCGGATATCACTTGGGCCTTGGTTATGATCTGCACCTATCCCGAAGTAATCCCGAGTGGCAAAATTGGTCTTTGCAATTCATTCTTGAAAGAGGTGTAGTCGACTTAGATATCGGCGGTCGCAATGGACGTTCAGAAGAAGGTTTCGTTGGTGGTTACATTAACTATTATTTCGTGCACAACCCTCTCACGTTGAATCGTTTCATCTATCTTGCAGGACTTGGACTAAAAGTGGGCTCTTCAGATATGTCTGCCCCTGAACTTTCGAAAGATTACTCGTACCAAGTTTTGACCCTTCCATCTATGCAGCTAATGACGAAATACCGTTTTCGCACAGGGGATTTGGCAGAAGATACAGTCAATGTCGGCGCCAGTGCCAATTTTGGAATTAATGCTGACGTTAAAAATTACAATTCTTCAGATGGAGTATCTGACGATATCAATGGAAAATTTTCTAAGTTCGACTTAAAATATTACTTAGGAATGAGCGTTTATTTCTAGGAGAGAGATTCGTGATAAAAAAAGTATTACTTTTTTCATATTTAGTGACGGTTTCGGCCCACGCTTTAGAAATCGACGAAAAACTCACACTAAGATTTCTTAAAGTTTCTGATTCGAAAAAAACAGTTCTCATCAACCGTGGCGGAGAAGACGGTCTGGTTGTAGGTGATCACGCCAAATTTTTTATCACAGCAGGTGTTATTGCTCGTGGAGTTGCGGAGAAAGTATCACCTTCAAGATCTATTTGGTCTCTCTACAGAGTAGTAGATCCAAATGAAATTACTAACGACAAGGTTCTCAATCTCAAAATCGCTTCGCCAGTAAAAATCACTGAAGACCCAACAAAAAGTTTAAAAGAAGAGGCCATTCCTGGTGGCACAGAATCTATGCCCCTCGATGAAAAAACGTCATCTGTTTCTGACGACAAAGAAATCGTAGTAGATGAAGCTGATCAGGCCGAATTAGAAGAATTGGGAATGGAGCCTAAGTCACCAGCTAAAAAGTCTGCCCCAGCTATGGCAAAATCCACACGTGCTGAGACCTCAGAAGAAATCATGGAAATTCCATCACGCATGGGAACAAACAAAGCTGACAAATGGGAAGTTTGGGGAATGCTTTATCTCAACTCACTTTCTGGTGAAAGTGACACTGCGGGAACGACAACAGATTTTACAGCGTCAGCAATTGATTTCTCATTGGGAATTGAACGCTATTTTTTCAACATGAACAATTTCTTACGAGATTTTTCTGTGACTGGTTTTGTTCATAAGCGAACAACTGAAACTGGTGGTGATGTTCAAAGCGAATCAGACTGGCTAGAGTTTGGAGGCGGACTTTCATACCATTTTTACAACAAACCATATGATTTAAATCGTCCTGTTTTTTACGGAATGTTAACTGCTGGAATTGGAAGTGAATCTAATGAAACTTCAGTGAGTACTCCAGGGGTAGCGCCAGTAACAGAAGAAGGAGACAGTAACTTTTTCTCACTTGGTCTTGGGATGAAGTACACATTGAGCAATAACTTTGGTGCTCGTGCAATTTTCGATTACTATTCTTCAACAGAGACATATGAGTACAATAACGGAACACAAAGTGAGCGTTCACTTTCTGGAACTCGTTTGCAATTCGGTCTTTCATACCGCTTTTAATAAAAATCAATGGCATTGTAAAAGATCTTCATGGGATCGAGCAATGCCATTAATTCTCTATCTAAAATGACTTTTTCTCTCGTGAAAAGTTTATGCTTAATTTCTGCAGTGATCGAATTAAATGGATGCACCATCGTCAATGAATTGCGATGCTTTTTTGAATTATTAAAAACATATCTCATGACGGTCTTCAAGTCGCGTGCGGAATTAATTTTACGTAAATGATAGCGATGTTTGTAGGCAGTTCCTTTAAAAGCTTTGCATTTGTTAATTCCTTTGGCGAAACAAACGCCGAAAGCTTGCATGCCTTTACCCAGTTCTAAATTGTTTCGCGCTTCTACAATGAGGTGAACATGATCATGTTCAAGAGTGTAGTGATGAATTCGTAGGCCTTGTGCCCTTCCTTTTTGGATGGCACGTTTGAGAATTTGAAGGAGTGATTTTGTTCGTAGTCGAGATTTTTCTTTCAAGATTTTTACAGTTAAATGAAGACTTGTAGTCCTTAAAATTTCCGGTCTCGCTCGATGTCTGATGCCTATATCATTGATTGGTTTCTTTTTCTGCATGCAGATTAGGCATGCAATTCTCCAGCAGTTTGCTTGGTTGGAAATGCTCGAAATTATTTTGCAGAGAAATCAGAGGTTATCAAATTTTTAAGGGGCAAAAATCGGGAAGACTACGGGAAGCGGTGAATGTCTTCTTTTGAGATTTGGATGTGTTTTGAAAGAAGTTCCAAATGTGAAAGAAAATATTGATCGAAATCGACGTCAATTTTATTCTTCCAGATGGCGCGAGTGGCGATGCCTAAGCGACGGACAACGAGGTCTTCGAATGTGCGAGGAAGTTCAGTGAGGCAGACTTTCTCGAGTTCAGCAGCAGTTGGGAGATGCCACTCGAAAGGGATGATAACAGAGCGCTGGAGAAGGGAAGATTCTGATTTGTCCGGGTTAAAGCTTTTTCCGAAACGGTGACAAATTCTTTGGGAAATTTTTTGTCCCATCACTCTGAAAGTTGTGTATTTTCCACCAGCGATGACAAACGTGTTGGCGTCGGGCTGATAAATTTTATGCTCGCGTGAAGTTTTTCCAAGATCAGAGCCTTCATCGGAACGAACGAGTGGACGGATTCCTGCAAAACTTCCGATGATGTTTTTTTCTGAAAGTTTCAAATGTGGAAAGTACTGATTTAGATTTTTGATGAGGTAGTTGATTTCGTCTTGGTCGGGGCGGACATCGAAAAAATCGCCGTTAAATTGAACTTCTGTTGTTCCCACGAGAATTTTGTCACCATGTGGGATGACGAAGATCACTCGGTCACCTTTTTCATCTGAGGGAGTCATGACAATTGGGTGAGTCAGAGGGAGATCGCGGGCAGAGATCCAAATGTGAGAGCCTTTGGATGGAAGTAAAACATCTTTCCAGTGGTAGAATGGGAAACGTTTTAGAAAGCGATCGGTGAAAGGTCCAAGTGCATAGACGATCTGGTCGCAAGTGATTTCTTCTGTAGTGCCATTCAAAGTATCTTTTAAAGTTAATTGAGTGCGCTTTTTTAGTTTTTTTACATCTACAACTTCAGTGTAGTTGCGGGCCTCTGCTTTTTTTTCATTTAACAGAGCATCGTAAATAACTTCTAAAGTGAGTTTGGCATCATCCATCACTCCATCATAATAAACACCTGCTCCACTGAGTCCTTGTTGGTTTAAAATGGGGATGGCCTTTAAACATTCTTCTTTGCTTTTGATGCTAAACGGAGAGTTTTTAAATTTTGAGAGAAAGTCATAGATGAAAAGGCCCATGCGAATCATCCATAGCGGACGTTTAGCATTGTCGTAAACGGGCAGATAAAAGGCTTCCTCTCTTGCTAGATGGGGAGTTATTTTTAGCCAGAGATTTTTCTCATGAAGTGCTTCGAAGACAAGTTCAAAATCGAAATTTTCTAAATAACGAATTCCTCCGTGAAGCATTTTTGAACTTCGCTCACTTGTTTGTGACGAAAAGTCGCGAGCATCGACGAGAAGGGATGGAACGCCATTTAAAGAGAGATCTCTAAAAATTCCAGCACCAACAATTCCTCCGCCAACAACGACGGCCTTATAATGTTTCAGGCATCCTCCCTCGAAACAACAGCGAGAGTAGCACTGCATGTGACTTGGTATGCGTTCACACGTGTTTCCCTGCGATCAAAAGGAACTGGATTGAGTTGGAAATTAAGTCCTAAAAGAGCGTTCGCATTTTGAGCATAGGCCTTCTGGATAAGTTGATTTTTTAAATCTTCGTAAAGAGCTTCATAGTTTTGTTTAAACTTTTTGAAAGTGTCTTGATCATCTTCAGCTTCGAAATTTTCAGAATGCTCGCGTTCCTGACGAGAGATGAAAGCAAGTTTTTCTATTTCATCTTCTTCTATGATCGCGACTGTCGTTTGGACACCAAGGTGTCGCGCTACTTTGAATCCTTCCAGAGAAGAAGTCGTGGAAATAAGCACGTCTTTAATCGATTGATCGATATCTGCACATTTCATGGATTCAGTTGTGTTTTGTTTGAGTCTTTGTTTTTTGACGAGTCCGCGCGGATTTGTTTCACCTGATTTTGAAGGATGGATTTCATCAGAAAGTCCGACTTCTAAATCGAGATCGAAACGTCGCATTTTATGGGCCAATACGATGGCGACATATTCACTTATTTGCGGAATGAGAAGAGTTCCGAACTCCAGGGCCTTTAATGTTTCTGCTTCATTTGTAGCTGTGACAATTCCAAATTCGCGTAAAAGGGCGAGAATGTCATCGGCCTCTTCTTTAAATTTGATATGGCGGACGATAATACTGAAAGGAGGGTTACCTCCACCCGTTGATTGTCCGTAAGTGAAATGCTGGGCGAATGTTTTGACGTCTTCAAAACGCTCTGGCGTTGTACGAGGGGCAGAGATTGCTTCGACGGGAGGTTCTTCGAAAGGAGGTTCCTCGAAAGGAACTTCTTCAACTTCTTGGAAATCTGGTGATTCGTCTTCGATGGGATCTGGTTCGGAAAGTGAAACTTCGAAATCTTGAGAGGATTCGGAGTCGGGCAGAGATTCATCGAGGGAGAAAGACAATTCGTCTGAAGCTGTTTCGGCGAAAGAGTCCTCGCTTTGAAATTGGAAATCACCTTCGCTTTCATCGGCAGGGATGTCTGGAGGCAGATCTGGTGGGAGCTGATCACTGTCAGCTATCCCATCAGAGCTTCCAAATTCAGGTGTAGAATCATTAAAATTATCGTCTAAGGCATCGAGGTTAATGCCAGTGGAAGAAGGTTCTGGTCGGTTGAATCCACCGAACTGATTATCAAGTTCAGGGTCTTCTTCGTGCAGAAACTCTGAAAGATCTTCGATGCGAGTGAGATCTTTACGATCATCATCGTCGTCGTTACCTTTCTTTCCACTTTTTTTAACCATTAAGCTTCAACTCCGTGACAGTGCTTGTATTTCTTTCCAGATCCACAAGGGCAGTCATCATTGCGTCCCACTTTTGGGTTGCTTCTTCTTATTAGTTTAGCTTCTTCTTTTTTAGTTTCAACTTCTAAACTCTTTTTATGAGCTTCAAGTTGAGCTTCTAACTCTTCCTGGTGGCGGCGTTGTAGCTCTTCAATCTCTTCTTTTGTGTAAAGTCTCACAGTGAAGAGGTTCGTAACGATTGCCTTTTTTACCTGGCCTTTCATCGTCTCAAAAAGATTGAATGATTCTTTTTTGTATTCAGTAAGAGGATCTTTTTGAGCGTAAGCACGAAGATTGATCCCTTCTTTTACGTGGTCCATTTGAAGAAGGTGGTCTTTCCAGTGTTGATCAAAAGTAGAAAGAAGAATTTCTCTGAACGCGTACTTCACTTGTTCAGGGTCGTATTTTGCTAATTTTTCTTTAAGGATGTCTTTTGCTGTTTCAGCGAAATATCTTTCAACATCGCCGTCAGCGTTTTTGATGCAGTCATTGTAGCTGATTTCGTGATCAGTGTTGAAAGAGGCCTTGAAGCCAGCTGCCATTTCTTTCCAGTCCCACGCAGAAACTTCGGTTTTCTTTTCTGGGCGGTAAACATCAAGAAGGTTGATTGCTACGTCTTCGATCATTTCAGAAACAAATCCTTCATTGTCTTGATCGTTAAGAATGTCACGACGGATTTTGTAAATCGTACGACGTTGCTCGTTCATGACGTTATCGTATTCAAGAAGGTGCTTACGAATATCAAAGTTGTGAGACTCAACTTTCTTCTGTGCTTTCGCGATAGCATTGGAAATCATTTTGTGTTCGATTGGCTCGTCTTCTTTCATTCCAAGCGTGTTCATGAGTCCTGAAATTTTATCTGAGCCGAAAATTCTCATGAGATCATCTTCGAGAGAAAGGAAAAATTTTGAGTTCCCTGGATCTCCCTGACGTCCAGAACGACCGCGCAACTGATTATCAATACGACGAGATTCGTGGCGTTCAGTACCAAGAATGTAAAGACCACCAAGGGCCTTCGTTTCTTCTGTTAATTTGATATCCGTTCCACGACCGGCCATGTTTGTGGCGATTGTAACAGCGCCTTTTTGACCAGCAAGTTTGATGATTTCAGCTTCACGTTCGTGTTGTTTAGCGTTCAATACTTCGTGAGGAATTCCTGCTTTACGAAGTTCGCTTGAGAGGAGTTCAGAAGTCTCGATGGCAATTGTACCTACAAGAACGGGTTGTCCTTTTTTATGCAGGTCTTTGATGAGCTCGGCCACAGCACGGTATTTCGCCGCACGGTTTTTATAGATAATGTCTGCCTCATCAATTCTTTTCATTGGAAGATTTGTTGGAATAACAACAACGTCCAAGTTGTAAATTTTCATGAATTCTTCTGCTTCTGTATCAGCAGTACCCGTCATACCTGCAAGTTTTTTGTAAAGCTTGAAGTAGTTCTGGAATGTGATTGAAGCAAGTGTTTGGTTTTCAGATTTGATTTTTACGCCTTCTTTCGCTTCAACCGACTGGTGAAGACCATCTGACCAACGAGATCCTTCTTTTAGACGGCCTGTGAACTCATCAACGATAATGATCTGTCCATCACGGTTAACGTAGTCAACATCAAGTTTGAACAAGCTGTGAGCTTTTAGCGATTGGTTTAAATGGTGAAGAAGATTTGAATGTTCAACATTGTAGAGGTTTTCAATTTTTAAAAGTTCTTGAACTTTAATAACACCTTCTTCTGTGAAAACAGCTGAACGTGCTTTTTCATCAACTGTGAAGTGAGTGTCTTTTTGCAAGCGAGGAATAACATCGTTTGCTACGTAATAAAGACTTGGATCACCTTCAGATGGGCCGGAAATAAGAAGTGGAGTTCTTGCTTCGTCGATAAGAATCGAGTCAACCTCATCTACGATACAGAAGTGGTGGTCGCGCTGAACGTATTCTTCGAGTGAAAATTTCATGTTGTCGCGAAGATAGTCGAAAGCAAATTCGTTATTTGTTCCGTATGTGATGTCTGAACGGTAAGCAATTTGTCTTTCTTCGTCAGACATTTGAGAAAGAATGACTCCGACTGAAAGTCCAAGCCACTGATACAGAACACCCATTTCTGTAGCATCACGTTTAGCTAGGTAATCGTTTACAGTTACAACGTGTGCGCCTTTTCCTTCAAGAGCAACTAAGTAAAGTGGAAGAGTGGCCGTAAGTGTTTTACCTTCACCCGTTTTCATTTCAGCGATGGCGCCGTTGTAGAGCGCGATACCACCCATAAGCTGAACGTCGAAGTGGCGCATTCCAAGAACGCGTTTTGAAGCTTCTCTGATCGTTGCGAAAGCTTCAGGCAATAATTCATCAAGCGATTTTCCTGATTTAATTTTTTCGCGTAATTTTGGTGTTTGTGCTTTTAATTCTTCGTCGCTTAATTTTGCCATCGATGCTTCGAGAGCATTAATTTGTTGAACGATCGGCTTGAGTTTTTTCAAATCGCGATCGTATTTCGTTCCAAAAATCATTTGTAGTGGATTAAACATGACAAGATCTCCTAGTATCTAAATATAAAAATTAAAAAATAAAAGTATTAGTTGAGTGCGTAGTAGAGTGGGTCAACGGGTGTGCCGTTGACACGGACCTCGTAGTGGACATGTGGTCCTGTCGAATAGCCAGTGTTTCCGACGGTTGCAATTTTATCGCCTCTAACCACTTGCTGGCCTTTCTTAACAGACAAAGTGGCGGCGTGACCGTAGATAGTTTCTACTCCGTATCCGTGGTCAATTTGAACAAAATTTCCGAAGCCAGGTTTAGCTCCAGAAAAAGTAATAATACCATCAGCAGGTGCGATGATAGGAGTTCCAGTAGGTGCTCCGATATCAATCCCTTCATGCATTTTAATTCGTCCAGCATATGGACTCATTCGTGGACCGTAACCAGAAGTGAAGTGACCAAGAGCAGGCATGAGGGTCGGAGTTGATTTAAGAAATGATTCTTTATCGAGGAGATGTTGATCAAGTTGATGAACGCGAACTTCAATTTCTTTTAAATAATTAATGACGACATCGTACTTATAATCAAATTCAGCAAAGAGTGAAGCCATGCTTAAACTTTGTCTTGTGAGCATTGTCCATTCTTTTGAATAAGCAGGATCAGCATTTTCGACATAAGCGTTGGCGATTTTTTCTTCGTACTGTTTCTTCGTTTCTTTGTAACGACGATCCTCTTCAAATAATTCTAATTTTTGAGCAGTACGAGTTTGATCGTTTTTAAAAATGCGAATCATAGATCCAGCATTGAACTCACGATCTGGCTCGATGATGTTGTTTTGTGTTCCTGCTGCCGGTGACGAATATGATCCAGCATCAACCGTTACTGGTTTAATCGCTTCTAGACCAGTAATGGCCCGCAACTTTCTTTCGAAAACATTGATGCGTTCAAGATCTTCCGTGATTGAGTTTAGTTTCATCTGGAAGAGCTGAACTTGTTCTTTTAACTGGCGGTTTTCTACGAGTAAATGTTTGTTCTCATAAACTTGAGAAAGAACATTCCAGTAATCGTAAGTGAGGATTCCAAGAAGCACGACAAAAGTGATGAAAAGAAACATCAAACTTTTGAATAAAAGGCGAGGGATCTTGATCGATCGAACGTCCTTATTTTTTTCCGGGATAATCATCAATGTGTAATAGCGATCCAAAGGCGAATCTCCAATTTTTCTTGAAACAAAAAACGGCAGTTGTTGACTTACAAATTGTAAATTCTATGGGGAGGGAAAGCAATTTATTTTTAGCAGGAAGGAGATTCCTGGGGAAAGCTATTGAGCGATGACGAGTATTGCTGTGATGTTGTCTTGTCCACCATTTTCGTTGGCCTGGTCGATGAGAGCTCGAATGACATTGTCGGCCGAAGCTTGAGTGGCGGTTGACGGGTCAGGGATGTGTTTGTTGATCAAGTAAAGAATATCTTCGTCACTTACTTTTCCATGAAGGCCGTCAGAACATATGATGAAAATATCATTTCTTATAACTTTGTAAGTAAAAATGTCGACGTCGACATCATCTTCAAATCCTACAGTTCGGACTAAAACGTTTTTTTGTGGGTCTAAAGCGGCCTGTTCTCGAGTGTAAACTCCATAATTAAGTTTCTCTTGCACAAGCGAGTGATCGCGAGTCAGTTGATAAATTTTTCTGCCATTGATGAGATAGGCGCGGGAGTCTCCAACATTTCCTACATAAATATTTTGGCCACGAAAAAGAAAACTTACAATTGTCGTTCCCATGCCCACAAGTTCAGGATGAGTTTCACCATAACGTTTTATGGCGCGGTTTGATTCTTTAATTGATCCGGCCAAAAGTAGCGGAGGTTCCATTGTGAGATTTTCTTGAACATATTGAGGCAAAACTTTCACTGACATCTGCGAAGCGATATCTCCGCCATTATGGCCGCCCATACCGTCTGCGACGACAAAAAGTTTTTTATCCAAACCGATATAAAGCGAATCTTGGTTTGTTTTTCTCTTTCGTCCAATGTCAGTTAGGCCAGAAGCAATAAGGGCCATGGGTAGTCTCACGTCAAAATAAAGATGCTTTTTTAATTTTAAGTGACCATGGATTTTTGTCAATTTTAAAATATTAACGGACACCTTTGCTCGGTCTTATAAGCTTAGGAAATTTTTTTAATCTATGCCATAATTATTAAGTACACCGACCATTTTTTAGGGGGATTGATGACGAAGTTAGATATTAATAAATTCATGGATGAGAATTATAAAATTTCCGATTTTTCTCATCTTCATTGGACAGGAACTTTTCAGGATTACCTCGATTTGGTTGCTGAAAATCCAAAGGTCACAAGAAACGCGTTCCAACGCGTTCACGACATGATTACTTCATATGGATCGACAACATATACTGAATATAAAAAAGAAGTTGTTCGCTATCACTTCTTTGATGATCCTATTCAAAATGGTAAAGATGCCGTTTTCGGCATTGATGTTCACTTGATGAAACTTGTGAACTTCTTCAAATCAGCAGCGGCTGGATACGGAACTGAAAAACGCGTTCTCCTTCTCCACGGACCAGTTGGTTCTGCTAAATCATCTATTTCAAGAATGATTAAAAAAGGTCTTGAGCACTACTCGCGCACAGATGCAGGAGCGCTTTATACATTTGAATGGTTTGATGAAACTGAATCAGACATTCTTGGTGGACAAAAAATCTTCCCGTCTCCTATGCATGAAGAACCGCTTAAACTTCTACCGGTAGAAGTACGTAAGCAATTCTTGGAAGAAGTGAATAAGGGGAAAAAAGAAGGAAAGATCAATATCAAAGGTGAAGTGTGTCCAGCAGACCGCTACATTCTTGGAGCTTACTTAAAAAAATATAACGGTGACTGGAAAAAAGTCCTTTCACATGTTCGTGTAAAACGTCTTCTTCTTTCTGAAAAAGATCGTATCGGTATTGGTACATTCCAGCCAAAAGATGAGAAGAACCAGGATTCAACTGAATTAACTGGAGATATCAACTACAGAAAAATTGCTCAGTACGGTTCGGATTCAGATCCACGTGCGTTCAACTTTGACGGTGAATTTAACATCGCTAACCGCGGGATCGTTGAATTTATCGAGATGTTAAAACTTGACGTTGCTTTCTTGTATGACCTTCTTGGTGCTTCTCAAGAACAATCGATTAAACCTAAAAAATTCGCCCAAACGGATATTGATGAAGTTATTCTTGGTCATACGAATGAACCGGAATTTAGAAAACTTCAGTCAAACGAGTTCATGGAAGCTCTTCGCGACCGTACGGTTAAAATCGATGTTCCGTACATCACTCGTCTTGATCAAGAGACAAAAATCTACCAAAAAGATTTCAACGCTGAAAGAATTCCTCACGTACACATTGCTCCTCACACAATTGAGATGGCGGCGACATGGTCAATTCTTACTCGTTTGGAAGAGCCAAAAAAATCAGATTTAACAAAACTTCAGAAGTTAAAACTGTATAACGGAAAAACACTTCCAGGTTACAACGAAGACAACGTGAAAGAACTTCGTAAAGAAGCGATTCGCGAAGGTCTTGAAGGGATTTCTCCTCGTTATATTCAGGACAAACTGTCAAACTCACTTGTTAAAAATGGACATGTAGGATGTTTAAATCCATTCATGGTTTTCAATGAACTTGAAAGCGGATTGAAACACCACGGATTAATCAACTCTGCAGATCAACTTGATCACTACCGCGAAATGCTGGCCGTTGCCCGTCAAGAGTACGAAGATATCGTGAAAAATGATGTTCAAAAAGCGATCTCAGTTGATGAATCAGCTATTCAAACTCTTTGCGCGAACTACATTGATAACGTCAAGGCCTACACGCAAAAAGAAAAAATCAGAAATAAGTATTCGAACAAGCTGGAAGATGCTGATGAACGTTTCATGAGAAGTATCGAAGAAAAAATCGATATTCCTGAATCTCGTAAAGATGACTTCAGAAGAGAAATCATGAACTACATCGGAGCTCTTGCAATCGAAGGAAAAGTTTTTGATTACAAAATGAATGAAAGACTTCACCGCGCGCTTGAATTGAAACTTTTTGAAGATCAAAAAGATTCAATTAAATTAACAACGATCATTTCGAAAGTTGTTGATAAAGAAACGCAAGAAAAGATTGATGTCGTGAAATCACGACTCATTAAGAACCATGGCTACTGTGAAATCTGTGCGACTGATGCTCTTAACTTCGTAGCATCGATTTTCGCAAAAGGTGATTCAGCTAAGTCATAATTTTTTGAGAGTAGGTTTTTAATGGATCATCCAATAAAAAGAGACCATGCTAGATTTAGGAAGATTGTCAAAGGACGTATCCGCGACAATCTTCGTAAATATGTTTCTAAAGGTGAAATGCCTGCACCTAAAGGTGATGGAACGTTTAAAATTCCAATGCCATCGATTGATACTCCTCGATTTAAATTCGGTGATAAAAACCAAGGTGGAATGGGACAAGGTAATGGTGAAGCCGGTGATCCAGTAGATGGACAAGAGGGCGATCAACCAGGACAAGGTCAGGAAGTTGGTAATCAAGCGGGCAATAAAGAATTAGAAGTTGATCTTTCACTGGAAGAATTAGCGGCGATTCTCGGCGAAGAATTAGAGCTTCCACGTATTGAACCAAAAGGTAAAAAGGCAATGCCTTCCGTGACGAATAAATATACGTCAATCGGAATGACCGGTCCTAATTCACTAAAACATTTCAAACGAACTTACAGAGAAGCTATGAAGCGCCAAATTGCTTCTGGCTCATACGATTTTAATGATCCGCGAGTTATTCCGGTTAAACGCGATTTCCGTTACCGTGCAAGTGATGCGAAAGTTGAATTTGAAAATTCTGCTGTCGTTATTTACATGATGGACGTTTCGGGATCGATGGGTGATGAACAAAAAGAAATCGTTCGCACAGAAAGTTTCTGGATCAATCTCTGGTTAAAAAGCCAATACAAAGACATTGAGGTTCGTTACATCATCCACGATGCAACTGCTAAAGAAGTTGATGAAGAGACGTTTTTTAAGACGAGAGAGTCAGGTGGAACACTTATTTCAAGTGCACTGAAACTTTGTAAAGAAATCATCGAAGCTGATTATGATCCGAGTGAATGGAACATCTATCCGTTCCATTTTTCTGATGGTGATAACTGGTCTGCTGACGATACAAAACTTTGTCTGGAGATTTTAGATAACGATCTTTTACCGGCATCGAATGTTTTTTGTTACGGGCAAGTTGAAAGCCGTTATGGTTCAGGACAGTTTTATAAAGATCTGGCCGGTCGTTACGGTGAAGATGATGAGAAAGTGATTCTTTCAAAAATTAAAAATAAAGATGCTATTCTCGATTCGATTAAAGACTTTTTAGGAAAAGGTAAATAGCGAATGTCGACAAGAACGAAACCATTAGAAGGCGAGCTCTTAAGAATTAGAGATGAAATTTACTCTTATGCTATTGAGTTTGGATTAGATTTTTATCCGGTCTTTTTTGAAGTCTGCGACTATGACACCATTAATATTCTCGCCGCTCAAGGTGGATTTCCTAGCCGTTATCCGCACTGGCGTTTCGGTATGGATTACGACCAACTCTCGAAAGGATATGCTTACGGGCTACAAAAAATTTACGAGATGGTTATCAATACCAATCCTTGTTACGCTTATCTTTTAAATGCCAACCACCTCGTTGATCAAAAAATCGTAATGGCCCACGTATACGGTCACGCTGATTTTTTCAAGAACAATGCCTGGTTTGCCAACACTGATAGAAACATGCTTGCGGTTATGGCCAACCATGGAACGAAAATTCGTCGTTACATGGAAAAGTATGGTCAAAATCGGGTTGAAGAATTTATCGACAGAGTGAATTCTATTGAGAACCTCATTGATGTTGGACTTCTGTTTGAAACTCAGGACTCTAAACGTCAAAGCGAAGAACGTATGAAGCAAGCTCGCGAAGATATCGCGAACGCTGAAGATGACCGCTCAAATGCACTCAAATCTTTTATGCGTGCTAAAGAAAGAACGGCGAAACCAGAAGAGAAAGAAAAAGAATCAGTAGATCTACGTGAGAAAAAAATTGAATCATCTCGCGATGTCATGCTTTATCTATTGAACAATGCGCCTCTTGAAGAATGGGAAGCAGATATTTTAGGCATCCTTCGTGATGAAGCTTACTATTATCTCCCTCAACGTCTTACTAAGATTATGAACGAAGGTTGGGCGAGTTACTGGCATTCGCATATCATGACAACCAGAGCGCTTAAGGCCTCTGAGATCATTGATTATGCCGATCACCATGCTGGTGTTATGGCCATGAGTAAGCAAAACATCAATCCTTATAAAATTGGAATTGAACTCTATCGCGATATTGAATACCGCTGGAATACTGGTCGTTTTGGAAAAGAATATAACGACTGTGAAGACATGCACACGAAACTTAACTGGAATAAAAATCTGGGACTGGGACGTCAGAAAATTTTCGAAGTGAGAAAAACTCATAATGACGTTAGTTTTATTGATGAGTTTTTTACTCAGGAATTTTGCGAGCGTCAGCAGCTCTTTACTTATAAATTCAACCCGCGCACTGGGCGCAATGAAATTGAAACGAGAGACTTCATGGAGATCAAGAATAAACTCCTGTCTCAACTATCAAATTTTGGTTCACCAGTGATTGAAGTGGAGAGTGGAAACTACCAAAACAGAGGTGAGTTGCTCCTTAGACACGTTCACCGTGGAGTGGATTTAGATTTCAATTATGCTTCAGACACTCTTAAGAACTTGTTTGCGCTTTGGAAGCGTCCGGTGAATATCACCAGTCGCCAAGAAGAACAAAACGTGACTTTGAGTTATGACGGTAAAGAATTCAAACAATCAAAATAAAGTATGTAGCGAAAGGTCTTAATCAAGAGTAAAATGATTTAACTATCATTTTTATTTGAATGAGATTAATCGTATGAAAAAGATTTTCATTGTTTCATTAGCATTACTTTGCCAATCAAAAATTGTTTCCGCCAAAACAACAGTATTTGCAGAAGTTGTAAAACTTAAAGGGACTGTCACGAAGTTAGTTCCTGGTGCGCTTGAAGCCTCAAAAATTGAAATGGGCGACAAACTTGTTGAAGACACTTCAGTTCTCACTGGTCCAAAAAGTTTCATCAAAATTAAATTGGTAGATAAATCTGAAGTCAGCTTAGGGCCGGAATCAAAAATTGTTCTCTCTCAAATGCCGCATGAAACTCCGGGAGTCATTTCACTTTTAAAAGGAAGAATCAGAGCGGAAGTTGAACGTCCTGCAAGTGGAACAAGCACTGATAATAAATTCTACGTAAGAACAAGAACAGCAGCGCTTGGTATTCGTGGAACAGATTTTCAAACTATTTATAATCCAGAAAACCGTATGACATCTCTCCTGACTTTCAAAGGAGCAGTGGCCATGGCGAAAGTTGATGAGGCCACACACGAGAAATTAGAAAAAACTCAGGAAGGTGAGCAGAAAGTTATTACTCGTGAAACAAGAGATGCGACACCTTCAGTTCAAACGATTCCAGGTAAAGCTCTTAACGAGCAAGATGAGTTGAAAAAAGTATTAAGTAAAGGTGATACAGTCATCGTTCCTCCTGGCCAAAATGCCTTTTCATCTGAATCACTGAAAAAAACCTCTTTGCCTGTGAAAATCTCTCCTGTGCAATTAAATGCGCTTTATCGCAACAGAGATTTTGAAGAAAAAAATATTGTGAATTTGAAATCAGCAAACGCTGTTGATAGCGCTCGTTTAGAAGTCACGCAAGCTCCTCAAAAGGCACCTATTGAAGGTCTTTACGATGCTGCCAGCGGCGATTATGCACCTAAGGCGGGAGGATACATCGATCTTAAAACAGGTCTCTACGTTGCTCCTGGATCAGATGCTGTTTTGGACACGGCAAGAGGTGTGTATCGTTCTGATAAAGGTGGTGATGTCGATGTGGATACAGGTGAATACTTTGCACCAAAAGGTTTAATCCTTGATGCAAAAAAAGGTTTCGTGGTCGACGAAAGTTTAAAAGACAAACCAGAATTACTGGCATTAAGAGAAGATCTTAACAAAGCAATCGCGCGTGATGTGGTTGTTGGGCATGTTGATGAAGAAGCGCAAATGGCAAGTTACAACCTGGAAGAAAAATTTATTCGTGACAGAGTCACTGTCTCTTTTGGCGTCGGTGAAGAAGAGCTTCTGGTAAACGAAGGAAAAGTGGGAGTACTCTCTCTTGATACAACGGCCGATGACGTGAAAAAAGTGGATCTCCTTTGGGACATGGCCGTGAGCGGACGATGGTCTCCGTTTTTCAAATTGGGTTACAGAAATGTAGAATTCAGTAATGCTTTAGGAGTTCTTCAGGACTCATCATCGCTTTTTTCAACAAGTGGAGGGATGAACTACGCGCTACATAGAAATGTAGATTTGCGTGCACAACTGCAACTTGTTCAATCACATTATGCTGATCAAACTTCAGTCACAAATTTCTATCTTAAAAGAGTTGTCGTAACGAAATTAGCTCTAGGTGGAAAAGGGCAGATATTTAAATCTGGAAATTTCTCTCTTATCGCTGAAGGCGATTTAGCAATGAACTTCAGAAAACGCTACAACAATCTTGTCATCAAACCGGGCATGGGAATGGAACTAAAAATCATGCCAACGTATGTTTTCTCTGAGAAACGTTCGATGGGATTGGGACTTTCAATTAAAAAGGAAAAGAACGATACGTTCAATTCTTTCGGTGAAAATGAAATTGAGAGAAGCAGAACATCACTTGAATTAAGTTACTCGCAGAATTTTTAAACGCCCGGTATATTCACCGTACGGCTGTCGAGTTCTTCGATATCACTTTGATCGACACTTTGAACTTCTTTGAGTGGCGTGATGATCTGTTTAGTTTTCAGCGATTCAATGGTCAAGGTCTTGTCATTGTAGACAGGTTCATCACGTGTAATGGTCTTTCCTAGATTATCCCACTGAATAAATTGTAAAGAGATCCAGCATCCCATAATGTCGAAGGCCTTACAGGCGGCCTCTGATGATTCTTCTATTTTGCGACGATCATACTTGGGATCATTCGCTGAGAGAATAAGATTCACATATGTTTCCATCACGAGAACTTCATAAGGAGGAGCATTTTTAAAATCAATTCGCAGAAGAGCGAGTTCTTTTTGTGCTTCTATAAATTTTTTCTGACGAATCATAAAAGCAATCGCCAGTGCTTTTTTCTTTCTGTTATCAAGCGAGCGATTAGTAGAACTTGAAACCATTTGCAGTCCATCATCCCATTGCTTGAGAAGCCAGGCGAGAGGAATCGCCCTTTCAAGTGCATTCACTGAATCTTGTTTCTTTTTTAGAGCGAGCTTAAAGTGTCCAAAGGCGAGTTCGTATTCACGGTTATAGAGATTGAATGTTCCTTTGATGTTTTCAGCATTCGCCGAATCGATGTCATCGACAAATTTTACAGCGCGTTCGAAATTCCCTTGTCGCATAAAAAGAAAACCGACAATTTCCCGAAGTTTCTTAGATTGATAAGAAGATTCTGGAAGACCACCTAACATAAAGATAATTTCTTCTTCACGGCTCAAATAGAGTCCGGTCTTCATCCAGAGTTTAATTTGCTCATCATCAGAAAGCGTCGTGAGAATATCCATGATCATATTTTTTTTGATTCCGCTTTGATCACGCGTTTTCAATTTAACCATGTTGTCGAGCCAGAATTGATCGTTCTTAGAATATTCTGCCGTTTGAGACATACATCCAGGAGCTTCTTTGCGAACGGCATCGCTATCATTGAGCGCCATCATGTTGACGAGTTTTAAGAGACAAATTTGTTTGTAATTTGTACTCGTTTGTAAATTCGGTAGCGAGAGTCTTTGGAGTGATTCGCGAAATCGTCCTTCAATGAAATCAATGACTGCAAGATAGCGTTGCTTTATACTGGCAAGAGGAGAAGTCTTATCGTTGATTCTTCCTAATAAGAATCGTGCTGTCTTCAAATCACCATTAATCAATTTGAATTTTGCTTTCTGAAAATTATGAATATCGATTCTTCTTTGAGATCCTTCTTTTGCCTGGGCAGCATAGTTATAAGCATCTAACTCGAAATATTCTTCTTCGAAAACAATTTCTTTAAGTGCTTCATCATCTGAAAATGGTTTGAACTCTGTCTCTTGCGACTGAAGCTCAAAACAGAGTGACATACTCAGGAATAAAAGGACCCATATTCTTTTCATGTTCAATTTTTCGACAAGGATTCCCGATAACTTAAATATCAAATGAAAACTTATAGCTTGGGCATTATCATCCTCTTTTTCGCCGCGGTTTCTTCACCGTCATGGGCCTTAGCGCCCGTAGAGAGTCTAGTGCTGGGAAATTTCAGTGAAGAGTATAAAGAAGAATTAAGTGATCCACTCAACTATGTTTTTACGCATGATGATTCCATAAAAAGTGAATCTTCAAAAAATAAATTGGCCATGGCGATGTATAGAGGCTTTTACGAAGAAGGAAAGAACCTCACCAATTATTGTAAGGCCCCTCGAAAAACTCGATATGCATCTGAGTGGGATAAGGTGCAAGTTAAACGTTCAACACTGGCACTTGTTCAATACATAGGTCTCGATTTACTTTCAAGGGCCATTCCGCAATATGCAAAAGCGATGGAATTCAGCAGAGAGGATTACACCAATCTTGCAGAAAATTTAGTGGGGAACTATTGTTCTAGTAATCTTTCTGTCATTAGCAAAAAAGAGTTACTCAACAATCTCTATCTCAAATTTGATAAAGAAAATCGGTTCGAACTTCCTGGTGTGAATAAAAATATTATCTATCCAGAAAATGAGATGGCCGAGTATCTCCCTAGTAAAACGGGAATCGAGCAGGAGTTTCTTTTTTCAGTGAAACTTTTTCAAGCTGTCTGTTCATGGAATGGAAATCCTAATTCAGCTGGTCTGATGGCGCCTATTATCAGGCATAGTGCCCTTATGGCGTTTTTCATTCGTCAGATGAGTAATCAGGCGATTGGTTGGAAAGAGCAGGATAATCCTCTCTTTCTCAAAGAAGATTTGAAGACAGTACAAGTCTGGTGTGAAAATCTCATTTGTCGGAAAGTG
>CBIHOP010000009.1:0-21548 GCA_966211385.1 uncultured Bacteriovorax sp. | reverse complement strand
CTGTGGAGTCATCGCAAGGTTCTGCGTCTGCTTTAACCCTTGGGACATTTTAACGGCCATATAATCCTTTCGAATTACATCCTGAATTCTTCTCCTAAGTAGAACTTCCTTGCTCTCTCGTCGTTAATTAATTCTTCTGGTTTACCGCTGACTAATAATTCACCACTATTCATGATGTAAGCGCGATCGACGATTCCTAATGTCTCACGCACGTTATGGTCAGTGATTAACACTCCGATGTTTCTTGTCTTTAATCCTTGAATTAAAGACTGTATGTCTGCAACGGCCAGCGGATCTACTCCGGCAAAGGGCTCGTCAAGCAACACAAATTTTGGTTCGAGTGCAAGTGCTCTTGCGATCTCTACTCTTCTTCTCTCTCCCCCTGAAAGGGCAGAGCCTTTTGAAGTTCGAACGTGATTAAGTTTGAAATCCTTAATCAGTGACTCCATAATCTCTATTCGTTCACGCTTTGGCATCGAGCGGTTTTCCAACACGGCCAAAATATTTTCTTCAATTGAGAGGTCGCGAAAAACTGACGCTTCCTGCGGTAAATAACCAATGCCATTTAGCGCACGTTGATGAATGGGCTGCTCCGTAACTTCTTTGTGTGCCATGTGGATTTCTCCTTCATCGGCCTTAACAAGTCCCACCATCATATAAAACGTTGTTGTTTTCCCTGCACCATTTGGTCCTAGTAAACCAACAATTTCACCTTGAGCAACTTCTAATGAAACGCCTTTTACAACGGTTCTTCCACCGTATGTTTTTTTTAAGTCAAATGCTTCCAGTTTAATTGCGCTCATAATTTCCTTGCCTATTCCTTGGCCGGCTCTAATGTAATACTCGTGTTTGCGTCGTCTACTTCAACCGTTTCAATATTCTCGCGAATAATAATTCGATTGCCCTTGATGACATCTTTTTCTTGAAAAACTTTAGGCAGACCTGTGAGAATAATCTTCTTCTCACTAATGATTCCTTCTAGTTTTTCAGAAAAAGCTTTTCTCGTCGTGGGTTTACCATCCAAAACGAGCTTCTCCTGTAATCTCACATCGTCAGAAAGTGAGTAATACTTGAGTTTTTTATTATAGTTTTCCAGGAAGACTGCCCCGCGATTGGCGAAAGCGTCTAAGTTATCTTTTTTAAAGGTGACGTTTCCACGCATATCCACTTCTCCTTTAGGGCCCATGAGGGTCAATAGATCGGTGGTAAAACTTACGTTTTCTTCGTATTGGCGTTTTCTCGTGATGAGTCCATTCACGTTACTTTTATATTCAAAGAACTCTTCTTTAGGTTTGTATAAAACATAGTCAGCGTTGATGTTGAGCTGATCATTTGTTTTTTGATCGATCGTATGAGTTCGGACGGCCGTGCGAGCTTCCACCAAAGCGCCGTTGTTAGTGATGTCTGTAATATGTGATTGAACAGTCGATAAACCCTTTTTTATTTCGACTTCATTCTCAAGATGCAAATCTTTTGTCTGAGTTTTAAGTTTTAAATTTTTTGATTTGAAAAAAATTGGATCTTCTTCAATGCCTTCATCATTTCTTCTGTAGATCACACCATCTGGATTTATTCCAATTAAGTGAGCATCTTGGTAACTGTTAATAAGCTCTGAAGCTTCCAATCGCAGAAAAGGTTTTGTTTCTGATGTGAGGTAGACTTCAACAATTTTAAAAAAACTTTCGTCTCCCGTTCGACTCTGAGTTTTTGTTTCACCATAAAGAGCTTTTTCATTGGCCGCAAAACTTCCCATAAAAGACACAAACGAGAGTCCTAGTGTGATGACGGTGAAAATGATGATGATTAAATACTGCCGAATTTTGATAGCTACCTCTATGATCTACTTATCGTATTATAGCCCTTAAATCCTTATAAAATTAAGAGTTTATTTTACCTCTTTTAACCTTACATGGCCCTTCAAGATCTTTACTAAACCCTTGTATTCTTGGTACACTTGAGCAGATTTATCAATTAATTTATTTTTTCTAAGGCAGAATACAAAGTGTCGCTTAAAGATTTGCAGGCAATAGTTGATTCCGGAACAAAATTGACTCCAATGATGGAGCAGTATTTTCAAATAAAAAAAAATTACCCTGACACACTTCTTCTCTTTCGAATGGGTGACTTCTACGAAGTTTTTTTTGAAGATGCCAAGGCCACAGCTCGTATTCTAAACATCACGCTTACTCACCGAGGAAAAATTGGTGATACACCGATTCCAATGGCCGGAATTCCTCATCATGCGGCCGCTGTTTATATTGATCGCATTACTAATAAAGGAATGAAAGTTGCGATTTGTGAGCAAGTAGAAAATCCAAAAGATGCGGTTGGTATAGTTAAGCGAGCTGTGACTCAAGTCGTGAGTCCAGGAATGCCTTTTGATTTGGAAAAAACTCAAGGCCACGATCACCGCTTTATGGTTTGTGCTTATAAAAATGCACAAGACTATTTTCTGATTGCTCTTGATTTTACGACAGGTGATTTTAAAGGTTTCAAACACAATGACTTTGAAGGATTCATAGAAAATCTTCGCATGCTTGCACCTCGTGAGTTTATTACTTTCATGGGTCAGTGGCGCGACGATGAAGACAAGGCAATTGAAACGATTCTCACTCATCAAGATGTTTTAAAGACACATTTGAGTGAAGAATATTTTAATCCAAAGTTTACTGATATCTACATTGAAAAACTAATTCCTGGATACAAGCGCGATAAAATTATCAAGCTTGATAATGATGTTCTCAACGCTATCGGTGCTCTATCATATTATGTCTGCTCGACTCAATTAATTGAAAACTTCATGCACATCAGACCATTCAAGATGATTTCATCTTCTGGGCTCATGAAAGTAACGTTACCAACCTTAGTAGGTTTAGAAATTTTGCCTAAATCGAGAGAAACTTATAAAGAATCGCTTCTCGGTTTTTTTGATAAAACTCAGACTGCGATGGGAGCGAGACATTTAAGAACTCTCTTTTCCTCTCCCCTCTTTGATTTAACAACAATTAACGAGCGTCTCACAATTACTGAACAGTTCATCAATAATGAATCCCTCATTCAATCTTTAAAAGATGATCTCGCAAAAATTCGCGACATCGAAAGAATCATGGCAAAGATCTCAATGAATAAAGGATCTGCCTCGGATCTACTGAATCTTTCAACTGCTATTTTGAGTTATAAAAATATTCTCGTTTCATTAAAAGAAACGTCATTAAAGCCTGCACTTTCACCGAAAGAAATTGCCCGCTTAACAGAAATTGCAGAAAACATCGTTAACACACTTAACGATGAAATCGGAGCTAGCCTTGAAAAAGGAAATCTCATCAAAACTGGTGTAGATAAAAACCGCGACAGGCTGGCCAATCTTCACATCACTGTAGGTGAAGAACTGCTTGCGATGGAAAATCGTTTAAAGGAAGAAACTGGAATTCTGAAACTCAGAATAAAATCGAACAATGTTTCTGGATTTTTTATTGAAGTTTCCAAAGGCAGCACTGTAAAAGTTCCAAAATCATTTGAACGTCGACAAACTCTCGTCAATGCTGAACGCTATACTACTCCAGAGCTTATTCAGCTCGAAAAAGAAACAATCACTGCTCAGACAAAACTTGAAAAACTCGAAAGAGAAATTTTTAAAGGTCTTTTACAGGCCGTGAGTGACTGCAATCTTGCCATTCTCACAATGTCTCAAAATATTGCGGAAATTGATTGCTTTCAAAGTATGGCCGTGATGGCCTTGCAAGAAAGTTTCACCAAACCAAATTTTAAAGCAGAAAAACAACTCATCCATATTGAGCAGGGATTTCATCCTCTCATTAAATCGATTATTCGCGATCAGTTTGTCTGCCACGATCTGCACCTTGATCAAAAATGTTATTTTGGTCTCATTACGGGTCCCAACATGGCCGGTAAAACAACAGTTATGCGCGAAATTGCGATCATTCAATTGCTAGCGCAAATGGGTTCATATGTTCCTGCCAAAAAAGCAGAATTAGGATTGTGTGATTTCTTATTCAGCCGTCTGGGTGCCAGCGATGACATCCTCAAAGGCCAGTCAACTTTCATGGTGGAAATGGCAGAGACTGCAGAAATTTTAAGACACGCTACTGATCGATCGCTCATCATTCTCGATGAAGTTGGACGTGGAACTTCAACGTATGATGGACTTTCAATTGCGTGGGGATTAGTAGAACACTTCATTGAAAAAACTAAAGCACTAACATTATTTGCGACTCATTATCATGAGTTGATTGATGTTGCGAAAGATTACTCTTCTGCAAAAAATTTAACAGTAGAAACTGTTAATCATAACGGCAACGTTCAATTCCTTTACCGTTTAATCGAACAAGCTGCTTCTCAAAGTTTTGGTTTATATGTCGCCAAGCTCGCGGGTCTTCCACAATCGGTTCTTAAGCGCTCGGAACAAATTCTAAAACAACTTGAAAAGCATGAACCGCAGCTTGCGATCACCAATCAAAATGCTCAACTTTGTTTTTTCGATGAAACACCTGTGGTCGAGTCTACGCCTCAGTATTTGAAGGATTTAGAGTCTGATTTAGAGAAAATTGATGTCATGAAGATGACTCCGCTGGACGCTCTTATCAAACTTAATGAACTTAAAAAAAGAATCGATCTCCACTAGTTTCATTCAATTTAAAAAACCAATCTCCGATAAGTACATAAGTATAAATAACTTATCGGAGGTTAAATATGAGTACAGCTTCAATTCTTAAAAAAAGAACGTACGCTTTAACCATCGACCTTGCCATCATCGTTGTAACGAACGCCTTTCTGGTAAGTTCATTCAATCATTTTACTCGCACCGTTTTTTTTCATCTGCCTGTAAAAATGCAGCTACTAGTTGTAGATAAAGCTGCCTATATGGCCTCTGTTTCAATGATGGGTCTCGTCTTTTCTTATTTTACACTTTTCTACTACCTCACTGATGGTCGTACATTAGGTAAATCACTTTTTCATCTTCGAGCTGTGAATGCAGATGGAAGTGAGATGACTTTAAAACAAGCAATGTTCAGAGCACTCGCTACTTTTACGTGCGCAATAACTGGATCATTTCTTTTTGCTCTTTCATACATCCGTAAGGATGAAAAAAGTTTAGCTGATGTATTTTCAGGAATGCATGTTGAAGTTGAAAGTGCGAAAAATTATGCAGATGAAGTTGGAACTGAATTTCAAATGGAGTTGCAAAACTTAGTTGAATTTAAAAAACCTTCTCCTGCTAAAACACCAATCGAAGAAGAAATCGAATACTTTGAACAAAATAAAGCAGGCTAATGCCTGCTTTATTTATCTTAATATTAAGATTCTAGCATTGATCTTAACATCCAAGCTGTCTTTTCATGTTTTTCCATTCTTCTCGTTAACAGATCCGCAGTCGGAACATCATGACATTCTTCAATGATTGGGAAAATGCTACGAGCTGTTTTAATAACTGCTTCTTGACCTTGAACAAGTTCAGCAATCATCTGATTAGCACTTTGATCTGTTGTGCTTTCTTTGATGCTCGATAATTTAATGAACTCTTGATAAGTACCAGGAGCACGATGACCTAGAGCACGGATTCTCTCTGCAATTTCATCAACTGCTTCAGCAAGTTCATTGTATTGAGTTTCGAACATTGTATGTAATGTTTGAAACATTGGACCCGTTACGTTCCAGTGAAAATTATGAGTCTTTAAATAAAGTGTATAAGTATCGGCCAGCATTCTTGATAGACCTTTTGCAATTTCTTCGCGGTGTTTATCATCAATTCCAATGTCGATTTTTTGTTTCATAGTTCGTTCCTCCATTTAGGTGTTAAAAGATTATAGATTATTAAAGACGATCATCAATAGGATTCCGCTTAGAAAACTTGGGCCAATGAGAAATCGAAAGCTTTCTGCTTTTAGTCTTTCGACAATTTCCACAATTGTGACACTCATCATTGCACCACCCGCAAAGGCCATAAGAAGAGGTAAAATTCCTTCAACTTGATGGCTCAAATATCCACCAATAATTCCTCCCACTAGTTCAACTACTCCTGTCATCATGGCACCAAAAAATGCAATGACTGGTGTTAGTCCTAGCGTGACGAAACTAAGCGCTGTCGTAAGGCCTTCAGGTACGTTTTGAACAGCAATTGCTGTTAATAATGACAAACCTTGAGATGATTCAGGAATTGTCATTGCTGCTCCAGATGCAAGCCCTTCTGGAAAGTTGTGCACCATCATGGCGATGACGAACAACATTGCTTTCTTCTGCTGTTTCATGTTGGCCTGATTGCGAAGCAAATGTTCAATTAATTTTCCAACAGATGTTATGAAAAGAACTCCTAACATGAGTGCAAAACTCACCCAAAAAATATCATCTAGTTTATCTTGTCGTTTGTAGACGGATTCATAGGCCGGCCAAATAAGCGCAAATGCTGCTGCCGATAACATGACCCCTGTGACAAAATCCATGTTGATATTTTTTAGAAATTGAGTGATTCTTTTATTCTTTAAGAGGACAGGAATTGCACCTGATGTAGTTGCTAATCCGGAAACTCCTCCCCCAATCAATCCCATTAATAATCCATTCATTTTATCTCCTTAAAATGAGGATACGCTCTTGTTCTAGAACCAGTATCGCCTGAGGCGGGATTTAAATAAAATCGATTAATCGAATCAAGCAATAGAATATAACTATTGAGTAAATTCCATCGCTTCTCTATAGAAAAGTTTGCAAGCGGTAAGCCAAACTAGAATGACATAAAAGTTTATAAATGGGGTGAAACGCCAAGGTTAGCTTTAGTTGACTCTGAAAAAAATGTTTTTTAGAACTTTATAGAGACATTCTTCCAGCACTTTTATTCAGGATAAATTTATTAATAATACAGAAGTCATACAGCATCAGATTAGTAATAAATTAGGCTTCACTCCTCTCTATCTTGAGGAGACGATTGATCGTCCTGAAATTTTTTTCGCGTTGTCAGCTCTCATGACCAATGGTTATTTACAAAATCATCTTCCTGTTAAATTTAAAGAAAAATTGCTTTTTTTGTTAGCTCGTCAATGTGTGCATACTTATCCAATGATCTGGCATGCCTCAAATCTTTATCAATTGGGACTATCTACAGATGACATTTTGGAGTTTAAAAAATTTCCAACTCTTCCTTATTTCGAACTCGAGAAGAGACTACAAGATTTAAAGGGACTTCAGCATTGGCCACAAGAAGATTCTAATGAAGAATCAACACTATTATTAGCAAGTGTTGCTGCCTATGAAGGACACCAAAAACAAAAGCTTTATACACACCTGAGAAGTGTTTTAAACCCTCTGGATTTTGAAGCATTACTCATACTCCTTACTTATGCGCGGTCATTGCTTGATTGGTATGAAGCTCATCCTGAATTAAGTGGTGATCTACAAAATCCAAAAGTCCATGATCAGATAAACAATCTCTTTGACAGAGAACCTCTCTTTCGTGATTTTTTTGAAAATCCAAGCACACCATCAGTTAAAGAACCTATTGAAAAAAATTATCTACGTTTCTTCAACAAAACTCCTATCGGACTTTGCATTTTTAAATGTGAAGACTTGAGTATTGAAAGGGCCAACGAACAATATCTGGATTTTTTCAATCCTGATGAACTGCCTGTAAAAATTCTGGAAACACTAAAAAAAGTATCAAGCGGAGCTGATTCAAAACTAAATCGTGAAATGCAAATTGAAATTTCCGCACAGGAAAAACCACATTTTTTCCAAATGACTTTTCAGCCATTATTTGATGATCAACAACGAATGACTCATATTCTTCAAGTAGCAATCAACGTTACCGACATGATGACTGGGAAAAATGAACTCTCTCATCATCTGGAAGATTTAAATAAACTTGCCGACAGCATGCCACAGATAATATTTAAAGCGAATGCTCATGGAAAAGTGTTTTATCTCAATTCTCGTTGGCAAGAATACTCAGGCTCAAATAATCCTGATGATTGGGAGAAATTCGTTCACCCTGAAGATAACGGTAGAGTGACGGCGCTTTGGAAAAACTCCGTTTTCTCTGGAAAACCTTTTGAAGCTGAATTCCGCCTGCGAAAATTAAATGGGATTTATCAATGGCATTTGAGTCGGGCCGTACCAGATAAAAATCAAAAAGGCGAAATTGTTCAGTGGTTTGGAACTTGTACAAATATTGAAGAGCAAAAGAACTCGGCACATAGAATTGCTACTGCAAATAAAATGATTGAGAATGAAAAACAAAAGTTCGAATCATTATTTAGAGAAGCACCCGCTGCGATGGCGATCCTAAAGGGACCTACTCTCATCTTCGAAAAAATAAATGCTGGTTACCTAAAATTTTTGGGAGATAGAGACGTTCTTGGTAAACCATTACTTGAGGCGATACCCGAATTATCAGGCCAGCCTTTTATAGATATAATTGCAGAAGTCTTTAAAACAGGTGTGACTTTCTCTTCGAAAGAAACTCTCATGATGCTGAGAACTCCTGATCAAACTGATGAAAATTTGAATTCTCGATTTTTCGATATCACCTATCAAAGGATGGAAGGATCAGACGGTAATCCATACGGGGTTTTTGTATTCGCCACTGACGTTTCGGAGAAAGTGCTTTCTCGCCATAACATTCAGGAAAGTGAAAAAGAGTTTAGAACTCTTGCCGAAGTTATGCCGCAAATAATTTTTACCGCAAATCCAAACGGAGAAATTACTTATTTCAACGAAAAGTGGGAACAGTATACGGGATATACTTTTGAGCAAACTAAAGGATGGAGCTGGAGTCCTGTTCATCATCCAGAGGATCTAGATAGAGTAATCACTCTCTGGAATGAATCGTTAACAACAGGCAAGCCTTATCAAGTTGAATATCGACTCAAAGGCAAGGATGGACTTTATCGTTGGTTTTTAGGAAGAGCACTACCCATCAAAGATGACTTGGGAAGAATTGTAAAATGGATCGGCACTAACACTGACATTCATGAACAAAAAATTCTCTCACACAAACTAGAGATGGCACTCGATCAAGTCCAATATGCTCAACGTTTGGCAGAAAGTGCAAACGAAGCCAAGAGTGCTTTTTTGGCCAACATGAGCCATGAAATTCGCACACCTCTTGGCGCAATCATGGGTTTTGTTGGATTAATGAAAAATCCTCATGTTCGCAAGGAAGATCTACAGAAATATATTTCAATCACGCAAAGAAATTCTGAACAGCTCCTTAAAATCATTGATGACATTTTGGATCTTTCGAAAGTTGAAGCCGGGAAACTGGCGATCGAAAAGATTAATATCAACTTAGAAGAACTTTTGATTGATTTTAATTCTGCGATGGAATTAAAAGCGGCTGAAAATGGAATTCAATTTATCATTGAGGCAACGAACCAGATTCCGGTTCACATTCTCTCAGATCCTACACGCTTAAAGCAGATACTCATGAACATTGTAGGAAATGCAATAAAGTTCACTCATAAAGGCAGTGTGAAAATGAGTGTCAGTTACGCCGAATCGATGCTCGAATTGACAGTGAAAGATACAGGCGTTGGAATCGATAGCGCTCAAGCAAAACAATTGTTTCAGCCTTTTTCCCAAGCTGATGCCAGCACAACTCGTAAGTATGGAGGGACTGGCCTTGGTCTCATACTCACTCAACGTCTATGTGAAGCCATGGGTGGAAAATTTATTCTTAAACATAGTGAAATTGGCGTGGGCAGCACGTTCGTTGCCACTATAAAAATATCGGCTCCTGCCGAAACAAAATATTTTAACAGCTTTAAACCAAGCTTAGAAAATGGGATCGAAAAAGATATCGATAAAACCGCATTGGCGGGAGTTAAGATTTTAGTCATAGATGATTTGGAAGATAACCTCACTCTCCTTAATGTTCTCCTTACTGAAGCAGGAGCTTCCGTTGTAACTGAAGCTGATGCTTTCGAAGGAATACGTCAGGCCATTGAAAGAAAATTCGATATCATTTTAATGGATATTCAAATGCCATTGATGAATGGCTATGAGGTGATGAAAAAAATAAAACGAGCTGGAAGTAATGTTCCGATCATTGCACTTACTGCACACGCGATGAAAGATGAACGTGAACGAGCGCTAAAAAATGGTTTTTCTGATTTTCTTGCAAAACCACTTAACGCTGAAGTTTTGGTGAATACTATTAGTAGACTTCATAAGCAGAGCACTTACGTTCCGCCTCCATCTGAAAAAATTCTCATCGTAGAGGACGATCATGACCTAAGAGATCTGCTCGATGTTTTATTGACGAGTAAAGGTTTGGACGTAACTCTTATGGAAACAGGAGAAGCTCTGCTTAACTATCTTGCGACTCATGAATCACCAAAACTAATTCTGGTAGACCTGGCCTTGCCATTCATGTCTGGAAACGAGCTCATACCTATTTTAAATAAAAGAACAGACCGCGGACAATATAAAGTCGTGATCGCTTCAGGTTGGGATGATCTTCCTTCAAGAGCAAAGATCTTAAAAGCAGATGGCTATCTCAAAAAACCATACAATCCACAAACGATCGCAGACAGTATCAAGAAATTGATACCGCATGATGCGACCTTGATTAAGTAGAATAACTCAGAGACAATTTATCCATGTTAAAAAATAGAATTCTTTTATTAAGTTTCTCTCTTTTATTACCCTCATTGGCCGTTTCAAAGACTGAAAGTAAAAATCAGCTTTTGAATCCACAAGGAAAAGCAGTCACTCTCCGAATGAGTCTGACAAGAGAACAACACACAAAAGGATTATCTGGTCTTAAACCTAAAGATTTTGGATCAAATGAAGGGATGCTTTTTGTAAATGGAGAAGTCGCTCCGAGACAATTCTGGATGCCGGATACTTATTTCAATCTGGATATTATTTTTTTAGGTCCCAATTTAGAAGTCGTCGGAATAGAAAAAAATGTACCTCATCATCCAGGTGAAAAAGAACCGCCACCGATCTATAGAACAAAAACATATTTAGCAAAATATATTCTGGAAACTAAATCGCCCAGCACATTTTCTAAAAGTCTTAAAGTTGGTGATGTTCTGAAATGGAAAGGAACTAGTTCCCTTTCGGAAATAGAATCAAATATTCATCTTGCGCGATAAAACCTAAGTTATCTCTAACAAGTTTCTTTTGAAATCCAACATCGCTTCTCATACGTTCAATCTCACGTACAAGCTGCATGTTTTCTTTTTTGATTTCACTTAACTCATGCAGACGCTCGTCTACCTGACTTTTTTGTGAATAGTAATCTGTTACTCCACCATTAGCGAAAATTAGTCGAAGAACCATGATCGCACAGAAAACCCAGGCACCTTTTACGAGATAGTGAGTGAACTTTGGATCAATTGGTTTAGCTTTTTTACGAGTCGATGTCGTTGTATAGCTTATTTGAGATGCTACTTTTTTAGTCGCTCTTTTTACAGGAACAAACTCTGTATCTTCAGGTTTTGCGACAGATCGTCTACTCACCACTCCAGATGGTCTTGGAGGTAGCGAACTTCTCTCTGTAACAATCTCTGGCTCTCGTTCAACTCTTAAAGGCTCAGCTCTTAGTGGTTCAACTCGTGCTGGCTCAGGTCTCACTTCTTCTTGTGGAAGGGGGATTTCTTCACGCTCTGGTCGACCTAAAAATGAAGCTTGATGATGGTGCTCTACAGGCGGAGCTTGAACAGGTGCCTGCTGCACAGGAGCCGCTTGCATTCTTGGTGGTTGTTTTTCTGCTTGTTGAGCTTGGCGTGCTCTATTACGTTCGATGGCCTTGCGAAGTCTTTCGTTTGTGATTGTTGAAGTATCTATTTGATCGGGAGATGAAGCTTGAGCTGCAGGAGTTGGTTGAGCAGGCGTAGGCTCAGCAGCTTTCTTAGTGAAATTGTCGTTTGGGCGATCAAATGAAAATTCCAATTTAACATCCTGTAGTTAAAGAAAAAAACATCCTGTTTTAATCTATTTTAGCTGAGCTTCGATTTGACTTCAATCCAAAATTTACGCACGATTGCGAGTTCATGAAAATAATAGTAGAGCGTTCTGCCCAGACTATTATCAGGAAAGTTCTCTTCCGTAGTATTGTTCACACCTTCAAGAAATATATTTCTGAATGATAGGAAACCAGCATGGTCGGGTTTTGACGATGCAATTGAAAAACTTTTATCATCGCAGGAGAATTCGCTTATAGGAAATGAACTTCGAAGCAAAGTTCGTGCTTGATTCATACGTAGGGCAGCGATTGCACCATCACCTATAGGACCAAGTTGAATGTATTTTTCAGCGCGATTAATTCCGTGAGATCTAAAAAAGATTTCAAATTTTCCGTCACTCGCTCCATCTTCAGCGTTTAAATTTAACCACCAGCTAAACCCAGGATCACTGATATTACAAAGCGAGTCTTCAAGGTGCGGAAATCGACGATTAATAATTTGCTCGCGGACGGCTTCGGCCAGCTCGAGATTTTTCGTTGGAAAAAAATGAACTTGATCCATACCTTCTTCATTTGAGAGCTTTAGTATAGGCCTCTTTGGACAATCTAGTTTCAAAAGCTCCTGAATGGACTCTTTAATATTTTGAGTTGAAAATCCTCGGACACAGAAAGTACTCATCCCATTATCAATCTTATAAATGATTCCTGGAAGGGCAGGATAAAGATCTGGTTCAGCAGAAATAGGCAGGACCTCAAAAGCTGGCTCCTCTACTATGCTGTCAGCTAAATCCAAAAGATAATCAGTATCATCGTTTTCTGGGCCTTGTTGTTCTACTTCGAAAAATGAGGGCTGTGATGGAGCAATGATATTACTTTTTTCCGAGTTGGAACGAAGAAATTCACTCAAGGCGAGCGTTTCTTGTAATAAAAGATCTAAACTTAAATCCTGGTCCATTCAAATCCTATGAAGGGAAATTTCATTAATACTTAATTCTAGAATTAATTCTTAAGGCTTGACAAGTGTTTAGAATTACCAAAGAAAATAAAAAATTTCCATGAAGAGATAGAGACCAAGAATAACAATCATGGGAGATACGTCAAAAGGAAGATGATGTGGCAGCCTTTTGCGAATCGGATCTAGGGAGTAATCACAAATTTTTTTCAGCTTTCTACGCCATTCATGTTTTGAAAGTTCAGGAAAAAAACTAAAGAGAGCATCGAGAAGAATGAGAAGTGAATAAATTCTAATAAGAGCTCTGATCACGCTATTCTCCTCTCTTTTCTTTCACGATAAACGTGGCACACGCAGGCCCCATAAAAAAAGAAGCACATCAAATAAAATAACCAAATGACCCCGACAACAGACGTATAGAGATCGCCGTAATTTCTCATAAGACTATTTCGTACATAATAAAAATAAATCCAAAATAACGATTTACCTAAAAAGATTGAGACCGAAAAGGCCAAGGCCGCTACGAACGCTTCTTTCAACTGAATTTTCCAGGAGAAGAGCCAACGGTAGAGTACGGTAAAATACACAATAATGATCGAAATATGCAGAATGCTCGAATTCAACCAATAAGATTTTCTAAGATTTATTTTTTTAATGTAGATCAGAATTGGTCTTAAAAAATCAAAAGTTTCGTAAAAAAATTGAGTAAGCGCATTAGTTTGAATGAACTTAACTACGAAAATGATGGCCGGGGGTAAAAGAAAAAGTGCGGCCAGCATAATTAAAGTTAAGCCGATGATGACGAAACCTTTCAGAATTCTCCAGACAGAGAGAATGCTCTTATCTTCAGTAATGAAGTAGATTCCCATCCAGATTGAATTGAGAAAAGTAATGGTCGTAATGGCGAGGAATATAAAGTTCAAAATTGTAAATTTACTTCCAGCGAAGAGAGGCCCCTTGATCAATCCTTGAATCGTCAATAAAAGTTGAGGTGCAGTCGTTGGAAAAAAACGGCCAGCGAGTATGAAAAGATACTTTTGCGTTTGATTGATATTTCCGAGGAAGAATCCAATTCCTCTAACTAATAATAAAATAAACGGAACTACGGTTATGAGAGCATAAAAGGTCGAAGAAGATGCCAAGGTCGTCCCTTTTTTATCATGAAATAAGCGGGCACCCTTATAGAGAATTTTAACTCCATCTTTAGTGTTTCGAACAATGTCATGCATGACTTTCATAAATAGATGCTAACTGAATTTTTTTAGGATTACAAAAGGAGATTAAAACAAAGATAATTGTCCGCCATGCAATTCGGCAAATGATTTTCCTAGTAGCTGCAAAATGCTCTCAGCGATAGGGGCAATTTGGCGTTCGACGTAGTAGTCATAATCAATGTCATCGTGAGGAAGCTCAACAGGAATTGGACCCCGTTTTGTCATCACGTAACGTGGTCTTCTCGTATGAATTCCCTTTTCTTCGAACAATAGTTTTGCGGCTTTTGCCTGCGGAGGGACATTTTTTATATATTCGCTCAATGGCTTACTTAGTTTTTTTGATAACACTAATTCGTCATCGAATTCATGATTTTCTAAACGCGAGATTGTTTCGCGAATATAGTCACCCAGATCTTCATTGTAGAATAGACGTCGATAAAGTTCGTACTGAAATTGACGGGCCAGTGGAGACCAGTCTGAACGGACATATTCAAGTCCTGTAAGAACCATTTCTTCTTTAACCTGATCTCCCTCTCCTTTCAAAGCAAGGCCTGCGTAACGTTTCTTGGCCCCTTCTCCTTCACCTCTAGTAGAAGTGAGAACTAGCGTTTTGAAAAATTTGTCATATTGAATTTCAAGATGTGACTCCACTTGATAATCATCAAGAATTTTTTGCGTAAGAAAACGGTTCACATTCTTAACAAGTGCTTTTCCATTGTCCTGATAATTATCCATTGAATGAAGCTGAACAAAAATGGAATCTGTATCACCGTAAAGAACTTTATACCCTTCTTCTTCAAGGAAAGTGATCACTGTCTTTAAAACCCAATGTCCTGACCCTGTGATCGCGTCCGGTAAATCTTCATGATAAAAACGACATCCCATTGAACCCATAACGCCATAAAAACTGTTCATCAGAATTTTAACTGATTGAGACATAGGCGCATTATTTTCTTTCTTTGCAAGACTTCTTCGCTCAAGGAGTTCTTCAATTTTTTTGGGAAGAATATTCTGGGTGCGAGAGAATGCAATATTTTTGGGAGTCATGACAGTGTCTTGATCTCTGGCAACTCTCGATAATGGATCGATAAAAAATGTTCTGATGATTGTGGGATATAG
The DNA here is from genome assembly GCA_966211385.1 of uncultured Bacteriovorax sp. Classification (GTDB taxonomy): domain Bacteria; phylum Bdellovibrionota; class Bacteriovoracia; order Bacteriovoracales; family Bacteriovoracaceae; genus Bacteriovorax. The sequence continues at coordinate 6,343 of CBIHOP010000009.1, read as the reverse complement.
ACTCTTGAAATCCATGACGAGCACGTGAGAATGTACACCAACGACAGGATTCAGAACGAAGCCACCTGTAACAGGGCGGAGATATTTCACATCTTCAACATTGTTGGCGACGTAATGTTCTCGATGTAAATCAGGCAAGAAAAAGTGATCGAAGGCGCTGGTAGAACCACCGACTCGCTCCATGAGAAGACCTGAAATATAAGATCGGTTTATGAACAATCCTAAAATATCTAATTTTTTGAAAATATCGAGAACGAGAACGGCATCTTTAATGTTGTAACGAGCGAGCGCCATTTTATCTTCGCGGAATCGACGTTCAATTTCACCCCATTTATCGTGAACTTCATCCTGATCAATATCTTTGGTTTCACCCAAAAGAACTTTCGCAACATTATTTAAACTGTAGCTTTCAAATGAAAAGAAATTCATTTTCAGCGCCATCGGTCCGTCGATGATCACACGCCCTTCAAGGTTGAGATTCCACTCACCTCTTGCGTTTTGATACATATCAAGTGATCGATTATTTCTTCCTAGAATAAGAGGAACGTTTAGCGCTTTAGCTTTTTGATCCAAAAAACGAAAATCAAATCCTACCACATTCCACCCAGTGATAATGTCCGGATCTAAACGTTTGACGGAATTTTGAAACATGTCTAAAAGACCTTTCTCAGAGAGTGAGAAAAAAACTTCTTCTGTGTCTTTTTCTTTCCCTTTGCTTAATACAAAGCAGCGGTTTTCCTCATAATCTTTTTCTCGAAAGCAATAAGCTATCGACAAAAGCCTGCCATCCTTACCCGTCTCAATATCGAAAGATAAAATTTTAAATTGCGGATAATGGTGACCCGCTCGGATTTCTGGATTTTCGAACGTAAGAAGATTATTTTTTATTGTTGAAGGTCCGGACAACGTCACTTGAGCATAAAGACGATTATCCATGAGGAATCGTTCAATGGGACGAATATCGGCTTCGAAAGTTCTTAGGCCCTTCGACTGGCATTCTTGCTTGAAGTTTTTTAGCGCGCCTTGCGAAGTGAACTCGCGTTTTTCAACCCAGTGCCCCTCTAAACTTCGGAGAGAAGTTGGCGATTTTGATTCCACAAAACAGTAATTATTAAAATTATTGAAAATAACTTGGAAAGAGCCTTCAATCGACTGGCCATAAAATTTTAAAGTGATTTGATCATCATAATCAAAGCTGCTTCCTGATGAAATAAATCCTTCGATTTGTTTATTCATTCAGCTAGAATACTTTGAGTTAATTTAATTGTGAGGAAACCCATGAGAACACTTTATCCAGAAATAGAACCTTTTAATACTGGTTTTTTAAAAGTCTCTGACTTGCATACAATTTATTTTGAAGAAGCAGGAAATCCCAAAGGAACTCCAGTTGTTTTTCTTCATGGTGGACCTGGCGGTGGAATGATTCCAAATTACCGTCGCTATTTTGATCCTAAAAAATGGAGAATTATTTTATTCGATCAACGTGGATGCGGAAAGAGTACTCCCTTTGCAGAAATCGAAGAGAATACGACTTGGGATTTAGTAAGTGATATTGAAAAGCTAAGAACAAATTTAGAAATAAAAACATGGTCAGTATTTGGGGGCTCGTGGGGTTCTACTCTCGCCCTTTCATACGCGATCAAACATCCTGAAGCTTGTGACAAACTTTTCTTGCGAGGAATTTTCCTACTGAGAAAAAAAGAAATCGATTGGTTCTATCAAGAAGGATGCTCAAAAATTTACCCGGATGCGTGGGAACACTATGTGGCCCCAATTCCTATGGATGAACGCGGTGATTTCGTAAAAGCTTATTACAAGCGACTCACATCACCCGATATTAAAGTAAGAAAAGAAGCGGCCAAGGCTTGGTCGATTTGGGAAGGATCAACATCAAAACTCATTCCAGATACAGATGTTATTGAACGTTTCGGTGATGACGAGTTTGCCGATGCATTTGCTCGAATCGAATGCCATTACTTCACTAATAAGGGTTTCTTTACGGAAGATAATTTCCTCATTAACAATGTAGATAAAATCCGTCACATTCCAACAGTGATTGTTCAAGGACGATATGATGTTGTTTGTCCGGCAGAAAGCGCTTGGGAGCTTCATCGTGCATTTCCGGAAGCTCATTTGCATATCATTTCAGATGCAGGACACTCACTATCTGAAAAAGGAATCACGGACAAGTTAATAGAATATACAGATAAGTGGGTCTAATGCAGCTTAACTCTCTCCTCTTAAAAACAAGTTTGATTTTCGCCCGCAATGAAAGTGAAATTGTAGAGCGAGAGAGTTATCTTGCCATAAAAACTCCTACGAATCCGGGTTATCATTGGGGAAACTTTCTCATTTTCAAGAAACCACCGGAAGATGGACAGATAGAAACCTGGAAGAAACTTTTCGCCAGAGAATTCCCCTACTATTCGGAAATCAAACACTACGTTTTTGCCTGGGATGAATTGAAAGCACCTTCCTCGCCAGAGTATCTCGCACATGGAATGGAATTAGAAAAATCAGTGGGTCTAGTAGCCAAAGAACTTGTTCGCCCTAAACATTTTAATGAAGACATAATTGTTCGCCCCCTTCAATCTGAAGACGAATGGATGGCCGCCGATGAATTGCAGACATCCACTAGACTTGAAACCTACAGCTATAAAGAATATTTTGAATTCAAAAGAAAACAATCTCTCTCCTATCAAAAACTCGTTCAAAAAAAGCAAGGTTACCGCTTTGGCGCTTTTCTCAAAGGCCAACTAGTGGCCGACTTAGGAATATTCCATGAAAACAGAGTCGCTCGTTATCAAAACGTAGCCACTCATCCAGACTTTAGAAATCGTGGTATATGCTCAACTCTCGTCTATACGGCTGGGCAAATTATTTTAAGTGAAGGACAGGTTGATCAGATGGTCATGGTCGCTGATCCTGATTATCATGCCGCCAGAATTTACGAATCAGTTGGATTCAAACCGAAAGAAGAATCGTATAATTTATATTGGTATAAAAATAGTGAGGCCAACAATGTTTAAAAAACTCTCTCATCCGATGATGTATGTAATCGATCTTGAACGAGCGGTAAAATTCTACAATGAAAAATTAAACTTCAAAACTCGCTTCCATCATCCGGGAGCCTATGCTTCTTTATTCAATGAAGAAATGAATTGTAGACTTGATTTGCATCCAACTGAAGCTGACTCAAAAGATGTTGGATTTGGACCGCTCATTTATTTTACATCTGATAATCTTGATCGCGATCTTTCACTTCTTCAAAGTTCTGGAGTTAAAACAGGAACGCCGAGAACAGAAGGCGGAAGCCACCGCTTTGTCACTTTTTGGGATTCGGAAGGAAATGCTCTAGGAATTGAAGAATCTAAATAGCTTTTAGCTTTTTCACACACTCATAGATCCTTCTGAACAACCAGGCACATGAATGTAGGAAGCTTTGAATATTTTCCAAATTTAAACGGATCGAGTGAACGAAGAGCATCAATAGGTTTGCAGTCTTCCACTTTCAGAATTTTGAATCCTGCACTTATTACTGGATTGATTACTTCTTCAAACGAGCGGTAATAGTCAGGAACAGTGACTGGTTCTTCGGTGAAAGCCTTCCAGCTTGATTCAACATACTGAACGCCAAAAGCACATTCTGGTCTATACCAATTCCAAGATCCCAACGGATGTTGAATGGTGAAAATAAATTTTCCATTTGGCTTCAATAGGCGATGAAATTCACGAAGCGGAACAGTCCAATCACGGATGTAATCAATTGAGAGAGAGGCAACGACCATATCAAATTGTCCGTTTTGATCGATAGGTAATTCTTTGGCCATATCCGCGACGAAAAAAGTCGCGTTTTGAGAAACTCGTTTTTTTGCCTGCTCAATCATTTTAGGACTGACATCAAAACCAACAACCTTGGCACCTTCGTGCACTAAATATTCTGCCAAAATTCCAGGACCACATCCTGCTTCAAAAATTTTCATTCCCCGAACATTTCCAATAGCGTTTCGCATGGCCGGCTGTTCGATATAAGCGTTCTCCGCTTTGCTGGGAGCGAGTTTGGAGAAAGCTTCCGCCAATTTCTCGTAGGCCTCTAAAGCGATTGGTTTATCAGGATTTTCAATTTCAGACATAAACAATTCCAGTTTCTGTAAGATTTTTCACTAACAAGTGTTAAGCCATTTTCCTAATGAGGAACATACCATCTCGAATAGGCATCAGTGTTCCATAAAGATCCTCGCTCTGAGCGATGAAGTCATTCACCTGGCGAATGTATTCTGTATTTTTATCATAGTGAACATCAAGATTTAGTTCAGCATCTGGCAGAACTTTTCCACTCCAAAGAACATTATCAATGACAATGATTCCTTGTTTTGAAAGTTTAGGAAGAGTGAGCTTGAGGTAGTCGATATAATTTCTCTTGTCAGCGTCAATGAAAACAAGATCAAACTCTCCAGCGAGAGTTGGAATGATCTCCAACGCAGGCCCAAGTTTACTGACGATTTTTGAACCGTGAGGAGATTTTGCCCAAAAGGATTTTGCGACTTCAACAGTTGATTGATTAATATCGAGAGTGATGATTTCACCATTAGACGGAAGATTTTCCGCCATCGCTAGCGCTGAATAGCCAGTGTAAGTTCCAAGCTCCAGAACACGAGTGGCATTGATTGATCGAAGCAGGAATCCCAAAAACGATGCTTCCATCTTTCCGATCAGCATTTGTGAGCCCTGAATATTGGCACGGGTATGCTCTTCAAGAGCCAAACAAAATTCAGAGGGACGGTTACTTTTAGATACACAATACTCTTCAATTTTTTTATCTGTAATCTGCATATAGATTCCTATAGTTTACGTAGGGCTGAACGGCTTAACATTAGCCCAAAAAAGGAGTAAGGTATAGCCATGAAAATCACTCCTGTAAAAGAATGGCTCAACATTACCGACTCCCCTATTGTCATGGCAGGTCCATGCTCGGCTGAGTCAGAAGAGCAAGTCTTATCGGCCGCTCGGGAACTTAAAAACATTTCTTCAGTGAAAGTGTTCCGTGCAGGCATTTGGAAACCACGTACGCGCCCTAATAATTTTGAAGGACTTGGGGAGCTCGCTCTCCCGTGGCTAGCGAAAGTTAAAAAAGAAACTGGCCTCTTAGTGACAACAGAAGTTGCAACGGCAAAGCATGTCGAGCTTTGTTTGAAACATGGTGTGGATATTTTGTGGATTGGAGCAAGAACGACGGCCAACCCTTTTTCGGTTCAAGAGATCGCTGACAGTTTAAAAGGCGTCGATATCCCCGTGATGGTGAAAAATCCAATCAATGCCGATCTTCAATTATGGATTGGAGCCTTGGAGCGAATGAACCTCGCAGGCATTACGAAACTACTCGCTATTCATCGCGGATTTTCAGTTGCTGATAAACTGGAGTTTAGAAATGATCCTCTCTGGAGAATTCCAGCAGAGTTAAAAATTAAATTTCCTGAACTGCCTATTCTTTGTGACCCGTCTCACATTGCAGGCAACCGTCATCTCATTCAGAAAGTTTGTCAAAAAGCTATGGATCTCGACATGGAAGGACTCATCATTGAAAGCCATCCTGATCCGGATAAAGCGTGGTCAGATGCTTCTCAACAAGTTACTCCGGCCTTTCTTAAAGATATTTTATCTTCACTTTCAATCAAGCATGAAAAGTCTAATGATGCCCAATTCACCAATGAGCTTGAAAAGTTGCGCGCGCAAATCGATCGACTGGATGAAGAACTCATTCATACTCTAAAAATGCGTAAAGCAATTGTTGAAAAGATTGCACAAGCAAAAATTGAACAGAATATCACTGCTCTTCAAATCAGCCGTTTTGATCAATTGATGAAAGAGCGTCTTGAAACAGCTTCAAAGTTAGGATTGGATGGAGATTTTATTAAAGAAATTTTCAATGCTATTCACGAAGACAGTATCAAAATTCAAACAGAACATTTCGCAAAACCTAAAAAATAAAATGCAGTTTCAGACACTCATTGATCATGATGGACAAGCACTTTATTGCCCTGATTATGACAAGATTCATACATTGGATGAACTTATACAGGGCATCTCCTGGCGCGATGATAAAATCACAATGTTTGGAAAAACTCATCCTCAGCCGCGCATGACTGCATGGCATGGAGATGAAGGAGTTCGTTATACTTATTCCAGAATTACAATGGATTCAGTTTTATGGACACCGGCCTTACTGAATTTGAAAAAAACATTGGAAAAAGATCTTCAATGTCAGTTCAATTCCGTCCTCGTCAATTATTACCGTCACGGCGAAGATCATATGTCATGGCATTCTGATAATGAAAAATCATTG
>CBIHOP010000008.1:0-22206 GCA_966211385.1 uncultured Bacteriovorax sp. | reverse complement strand
AAAAAAAACTCGATTAAAAAATATATTATAAAAAAATACAACATAAAAACCAGCCTCCTCTTAAATTTATAAAAAAACCGGCCGTGATTTTTATTGAGGGCTTTTCTGCTTTTGGAATCTCAAATGGTGATGGCATAAGTGAAATGGCCGAAGGAATGCCGGGAGCAAAAAAATTCTCCTGGGAAGAACACGACAAAATCTTGAGCGAAATAAAAAAACACGCTTCTGATCAACCAGTCGTTCTCGTGGGCCACAGCTTCGGTGGTGATACAGCGATTGAAATCGCCAATGAATTAAACTCAGTAAAAAATGGTTTCCGTTCTATTGATCTGATCGTTTCTATCGATGCTGTCGGCATGAACAAAACAATCATTCCTCAAAACGTAAAACGCAATTTAAATTTCTTCGGCGAAGGCTTAATCCCATTTATTCATGGTGATCCAACAGTGGCCCGCAATACGAAATACACAGAAGTGACAAACGAACTTCGTTCTGACATGCACTCGAAGATGGAAGACTCTCCAGAAGTGCAATTTCAAATTTTCGAAGCCATCAATGAAACATTAGGCAAGCATGGTGAAGAGGATATCTTCATTGAGATTACTGAGAAAAGTCAGATCAAAGATATTCTCGAAGCGCTTAAAGACAATCTTTAATTAATGACAGTCTTCTGCTCCCAAGTTTGTAACAACTAGTTCATTGTTATCTTTGTCTACACCAAGACAAACCGGGACATTGTCATTCTTCGCATTATTGAAAAAATGGAAAGCTTCCTCACATTGAAACATATCTAGATAAAAGTCGTGGCGCTCTCCATTTTCTTCTTCAAAATTGATTCCTGTTACGAAACTTTGGCAATCAAGCGTGACGTTTTTAAATTTGGTTGTTTTGATTTCAAAGTAAAAGCCCATTTCTTCATTGGGAATGAAATCTACCATTGGAGTGAGAATGGTCTCTGCCATTAACTGCGAACTCATAAAAAACAGTCCGACTAAAAACATCAACTTCTTCATATAAACCCCTTTGTGTAATACACAGGTCGGGTATTTAAAGAATTAGTTGAGTGATTTATTTAAAAAAATGGATCTTTTTGGCCGGATAAATCCCTATAATAATTTAAGCTCATCTAAAAGCAGGTAGGCTTCATGGCTTTCGGGCATCTTTTTAGGATGTTTTGTGAGCCAGATGTTTTCAAGCAGTCGTGTGTAGTTCTTGCGGATGTCTTCATACATCCAGCGCTCTTCATCCGTCTTAACCGTTTTTTCTTTTTTGATAATATCCTGAATTTGTTTTTTGCTCGCTTTTAATTCTTCGAAAGCTTTTTTGCTTTCGTGATCAAAAAGCAGCACGAAATGTGCGTTTGCCACTGTAGTTGAAAGGACATCAATCAATGGAGTCTTTTTAATTTGCTCGTTCTCATTTGATTCCAGCTTTTCAAGTTTCTCTTTCTCTTCTTCACTCAAATTTTGAAAACGCTTTTTGAATATCTGGGCCATCTTGAATGAAACCGGATTGTAAAAGCCACTGTTCAGTTCAGTAAATGCAAGTACGGCAAATCGATTTTTAGGAAATTCTTTTTGAACACTGTTGATTGTGTTTGAGACGCGATCTGTTTCGTAAGCGAGCTTTCCCCACTCCATATAATCAGTGATGTAATTTTTATCACTCGCTCCTGAATAACCGCCACCACAAATTTTACAAGAGACTTCTTTTTGTTTTTTAGCCGCTTCGATATCACTTGCAGATTTACCTTCTGTATCGATATCAAAACAACATGTTTCACAGGTATAGGAGATTTCAATTCCTTCACCGTGCTTGATTCCTAAGTTATGTAGTTGCTCATGAAAAAGTGTTTTCTTGAGCTCTGCCACTTCTTCTTTCGTCCCTGCTCCCGCTTTTTTTGGATGACCAGGATTGATGGACATGTAAGGATGATTAATTCCAAGACTCGCAATTTTATCTGCATCACTTACAGATGCATGGGCAGCAGTTCCGTCCCAACTTTTGTAGTCTTTTTGATTGCAAGCAATCGTCACTCGCTTTTTTTCTAATAAGAAATTAAGATTTGTGAGATTAGTTCCAGCGCCATCAGGTTTAATGCCGTTCTTTTTATTAGCTTCAGAAAGTTTTTTTAAGCATTGGAAGCCGGTATTCATCGCATCCTTGAGTACACCTGAGAATCCTTTTCCCCAGCGCTCTAAACACGCTTTTTGAATGTCATACCCAAAGCTTGTTTTCTGAAAATCACCGACGAATAGTTCTTCGGCCGCTCCACGCGAATCTTTGGCAAGTTTCATGAGAATATTTTGATCGGCCGGTAAACCAGGTCCCATGCAATTCACGCAATCTTTTCTCTGATTTAATTTATCGTGAGTGGTGAATGTTTTTTCAAACGTTCCATCGAGATCAGCATCCACTTCTGTCGTGACAATTCTGAGGTCATGTTTTTGGTCGTGATATTCGAAATTCTTACGATCAACTTTTCCGTCACCGTTGGTATCAATCTCACGAATTTCGATAGGTGTATCCGCATCTTTGAAAGGAGCAAATGTCGTCCACTCTGAAATAGCGCCGGAGAATTTTTTATCTTCTTCTAATTTAACAATCGTATCGCCTTTGTAATATTCGATGCGATCGATTTTTCCGTCTTTGTTCACGTCATGCTGAACAACTCTTTCTTCATTTGGAAGAACAGTTGCATTCAATGAAACTTCTGCGCTTGTGGTGTTTGTAATGAATAGTGGGATGAGTATTAGCTTTAACATACTCTCCCTATCGACGTGTAAGTCACTCAATTAAAGTGACTCAATTTCGTTTAGGAAATTTCTTCCACTCCCTCTCAAAAAGGCAAAAAAAAAGGACCCTTTGTGGGTCCTCTTTTTCTATCTACTAAAACGGAATGTCATCCGCAGTAAAGTTAGTGTCTGTCGAAATGTCGTACTCTTGGTTCGCCATAGAAGTGTCGTAAGCTGGAGCACCTTGTCCTTGTGATTGCTCACGTCCTGCGCCTGCTGAAGCTTGTCCACCAATGAACTGAACAGTTTTCGCTACGATTTCTGTTGTGTAACGTTTCTGTCCAGATTTATCGTCCCATGAACGAGTTTGAAGTGAGCCTTCGATGAAAGCTTGTCTTCCTTTTGCTAGGTATTGGTTACATAGTTCACCAAGTTTTCCCCAAACAACAACTCTGTGCCATTCAGTTCTTTCTTGTTTTTGACCTGCTTTATCGGCCCATGATTCGCTTGTTGCGATTGTGAAGTTACACACGGCCATTCCGCCTGGTGTGTACTTTAGTTCTGGGTCTCCGCCTAGACGTCCTAGGATAATGACTTTGTTAACACTCATGAAGTCTCCTCTGATTTGGATTCACAGTAAGTACACGCGTACAAAACTTACTGCTACCTGGTTAAATTATGCTTAAGTTGCAACATTAAACGTTAATTTACTCGGGAGCAAAAGCGGAAATTTCTGACAATTTGTTAACAGTATTAAATTTTTTAGATTTGTTTGGCCGGAGCTTCAGAAACCGATGGGTTAGCCGTCTGTTTTTGGGCCCAGAATTCTGCAACTTTCTGACGCGCTACTTTTACATCCCGTTTGTACCAAGTGGCGTCGAAACCACAATGAGGACAAGGGACTTGTTTTTTGAAATCTGAGCGAATAGCGAGTTCAAAGAGACCCCAAACTAAAAAGAAAACTGTGAAACTTTCTACTCCCACGATTGGAAAGAGAAGGCCTCCAAGAACAATAGAAGTGAGGATGATTTGCAAATGGTTTTTCTTCGTCAAGCGAGGTGAAACAGGAACATTTCTTTCAGTTCGACAAAGCGGACAGAAAAAATTGCGGTTTTTATTTTTGTATTTATAAACTCTGGTTTCAAGCGCACGTTTACTCACCATTTACCTCCTACCCTCTAAGCTTACACGTAATAATGGCTCCCCTGTAGTCGGCAAAAAAAGGCGGGCCAGGAACCCCGCGGTTCCTGGTGGTTGATAGTTCAGTCTGGGGTGCTCCAAGCACGGTATGTGGGAGGTAGTAGATGGGATTGTCGAGATACAACGAACGTTCCACTAATCTAGACTCGACTCTTCTAGAACTGTTTACTCAAGTTTCAAGAACCGTTCCAAGTCGTAGGACCACTCAGCACTTCTCATAGGACCAGATATCAATGAATTGTTTGACCAAGAAAAATGCCTTCGGTAGCATTGAGACACTAATTAAAAATGATGAAGAACAATCGCGGCCAATTAAGTATCTTTATGGGTATCACCATGATCCTAGTCATGGGGATGCTTGCGTTCGTGGTGAACGTCGGACTCTTCGTTAAAGCTAAAATTAATTTACAAAATTCCGTCGATGCCGCCGCTTATGCGGGTGCCTCAGTTCAAGCTCGTCAGCTCACAAACATTGCCTATCTCAATTGGGAAATGAGAAACACTTACAAAGAATGGATGTTTAAATATTACATTCTCGGCCAATTGGGTTTGATGGGTGAAAACTATTCACTATCGGCTTCAGGGATGGCCGCTACATTAGGCAACAGTGTAAATTTTTATCTTCACAATCCTAAAGCAGAACTCATTGGATCGGATCTTGGTGGAAAATATGACATGTACAATGTTCCATCAATTTGTATCCACAATAGTATTGGTCAGAACATTTGTCCGATTTACACATTACCCGGGATTCCTCGTTTCCCAGCTATTGGTGTTGCAGGGATTAGTGAAATTCACGAATCTTTCGTAAACACAATTGTTCAGGAAAAAGCAAAAAACTGTTCAGAGCGAACGCAGTTAAACTTTTTAACGGCGCTTTCATGGGCTTATAGTTCAGGTACTGTTGATTTCCCTGGTACTCCACTTGTAGCAACGAATCGTCCAGGTGCGTGGCCGCAAGCTCTAGAGCTGGGAATGCGTATGCGCAATCTCGAAATGATTGTGAATCGTCCTCCCATTCCACAACCAATTGATGTCAATCTCGTTAACAGTCTTGGCTCTCAAGGAGCTGAGTTTGGTTTAAATGAAAGACCTATTAAAGCTTTCATGTCTGGACTTAGAAATCTTAGTGGTGGCCGTTACAAGACGACAGGATCTGGTGCAAGCGCAGATGAATTTTCTTCAAGCTTTAAATTAACAGAACTTCCGACAGATCCTTTTGAAGCTCCGGCGCAAACTGTTTCATCATTTCTCATCCCAACTGGATTCAGTTATCCAGATGGAAAAAAAGCAACGACAAAACACTATATTGATCTTCAAGTTTATCCTGTTAATTTAGCAACTATGTTCAGTACATTCACTTCAACTTCATCGAATAACTACGATGGAGCAAACGGAGCGGATGCAGCTTGTATTATTTCTAAAACAGCGATTCCTGTTCCTGGTTATCTTCTTGGCTTCGTCAAAAATCCTGCAGTCATGACTTACTATGCTGTGAAAGGCGAAGCGAATTTTACTGGTCTCTTTTTTCCTGGAACATCTGGAAGTGTAAAACTGACTGCCTATGCAGCGGCTAAACCATTTGGTGGAAGAATTGGTCCACGTCTTTTTGGTTTTGGTGATGGTACGGCTACTCTTCGAGCAAGAGATGCAGCCAACCAGAAAAAAACGACAGCTTACATCAGTGGTTTGAGAGCGCTTGTTGGAGGATATGTTCCAGGTGCACCACTTCCGACAACTCAGGATTTTTGGGTAACATCTGATTCAAATCTTGGTGGAGTTCCAGAAAGAGCAGGCGTGAGTTTCGGTGTTCCGAATATGATTTATGATTTCGAAACACTTAATGATTTAACAGCTCAAACAGGGGCCACAACTCTCTTGCAAGAAATTAATCCAAGAACTTCTGCAGGCACTGGAGCCACGGGATCACAGGATGCAGGTCTTTATAACAAAGCTCAATTTCGTATGCTAAAAAATAATCTTGATCTCACAAGCAACTCAATGTCAGCAGATCAAGTTATGCGCTCGATTGTAAAATCTCGTGGCGTAACCAAATACGACACTCTCAATTATCTCGTCCCAGATGATCGTGATATGCCTGATAAAAACACGGCCGTTCCACTCATCCGTCGCCTGGACACACCTGTTCCTGGTGGACAAGGAATCAACTACGCGCTTTTTGCTCCCCTCATTGGCACGGGACTTCTCTATGCTAACGTCGATGAAGTGAAAAATATTGTTGGTTCGTATTTATCAGCAAATGATCCTGCAATTAAAAAATACTTAAGTTCAATGTTGGATGTTGCCAATGCTGTAGCTGCTACTGGATCGAGCGGTGGTACTCAACTAACTTTAGAAGCAGCAAAAGGGATTCACTTAAAAGCTTCTGTACCTGCAGGAACAGATATCACAACGGGTCCTATGGTTTCCGGCGATCCGATGAATGACAAAGATCCTGGCTGTTCAAAAGATATGTCGTCGAAGTTCAACTATTTCTTCAAAGGAACTATCACTCAATGTGGGATTGTTCCCATTGAAGTTCTCATGACTGAGTTCATTACGAATCAAGCTGCCGCTGATGGCGCTCTTTACTACAAGAGCACGTACTACAACCGCTACCCAGAAAAGCAAGTCATGACCGCCTTTCACTCTGGTGCTCGTCAAGGTGTTCAAAACGGCATGGCCACTCACCCACTCACAGGGGCACCGGATTATAGCGCTAAACGAAATTTTTATTCGACCAAATTTTTCAATTTGGCCCTTATGCTGAGTAACTCTTCAACCGGACTGGATAAAGGGAATTATCAGGGCAATCCGCTCTTTTACGAGAGTGCTGATCCGGGGGGATTCGCTCCCGATGTCGTAGGGACTTCCATCATCAATTACATCAAAGCTGACGCATCAACCGGGCTTGAGAAAAAATTTTTCCACCACTTTTAATTGCTTGAAAAAAGTTAAATTTCTCATATATACTCAACAAGGTTTTTGAGATTAAATTTTTTACATAACAAGGAATATTGTCGTGGCAAAGAAAGCTCCTGCGAAAAAAGCTCCAGCAAAAAAAGCTCCTGCTAAAAAAGCAGCTCCTGCTAAAAAAGCGGCTCCTGCTAAAAAAGCGGCTCCTGCTAAAAAAGCGGCTCCTGCTAAGAAAGCAGCTCCTGCTAAAAAAGCGGCTCCTGCTAAAAAAGCAGCTCCTGCTAAGAAAGCGGCTCCTGCTAAAAAAGTTGCGGCCCCTGCTAAAAAAGTAGCTGCTCCAGCGAAAAAAGCAGCTCCTGCTAAGAAAGCAGCTCCAGCCCCAAAAACTGCAAAGAAAGTTGCGGCCCCTGCTAAAAAAGCAGCTCCAGCGAAAGCAGCAAAAGAAACTAAAAGTTCAGTCCTATCGCGCGAAGAAGCGATCAAAAAATATAAAAGCAGCACTTCAACTGCACTTAAAAATAAAGGAATGGATTTCATCGATGATGAAGATGAAGACTTCGATCTTGAGTCTGATCTCCTTGACGATGATGAAGCAGAGACTGTCGACGAAGCGATGGGTGACGAAGACTTTCTTGATGAAGATGAAGAAGGTTCAGAAAAAGGCGCAAAGTTTGAAGAAGAATTTGATCCTGAAGATGATGACACTGTTCAAGCTGAAGGAAGTTATTCTTACGGTTGGGGCTACAACGATGCTTTCGATAAACCGGAAGATGACGATCTTGATCGCGAACTTGATGAAGATGAACAATATGCAAGAGGCATGAGTTCTAAAGATGAAGAATCAATCGACGACGACGACGATTACTAAAAAATATTGTTCTTAGTAAGGGCTTCCGTGAGGAAGCCCTTTTACTTTTAGGACTTCCACATTAGGAGTTATTTATGACTAAAAATCCAAAACTAGAGTTATATTATTTCGATTCATGTCCATACTGCCAGCTTGTGCTTTCGGCCATTAAACGTCTCAACATTAAAGTCGACTACAAAAATATTCATCAAGATGCCGCTAATTTAACTAAGCTTACGAAAGACACTGGTAGAAAAACGGTGCCTTGTTTGTACATTGATGGTAAACCAATGCATGAATCTAGTGAAATTGTTGAATGGTTAGAAGAGAACGAAGCTTCTCTCGAGAAACGTTAATTTAAGGAAATAAGAATGGAAATTCGCGATCCCGTCCATGGTTCAATTCATATTCTCGATGAAGAAATTTCCATCATTCGCGATGATTTTTTTCAACGTTTAAGAAACATCAAACAACTAGGTTTTTCGGAATATGTATTCCCAGGGGCTACGCACACGCGTTTTATCCACTCTATTGGGGTCATGAATATCGCTTCCAGCGCTTTTGACCGCCTCTTTAAGGGTAGACTGGCCGATAAGAATATTTTGCGATTAAAAGAGACATTTAAACTTGCGGCCCTGCTTCATGATGTAGGCCACGCTCCTCTTTCTCACTCAACTGAAACAGTAATGCCGAATCTTTCGGAATTAAATATTCCGAAACAATTCCTTTCAAAGAAAGATCAGGCCCAAGATCGCCAGGCCACGCACGAGGACTACACGATCAAGTCAATCGTTGATAGCTCGTTTGCAAAATCTTTTGCTGGAGTTGAACACACTTTTGGACTTGAAAGAAAATACATTGCAGACTTGATCACTGGTCACACCGCCGATCCAAGTTATTTTACAGTTGATGGAATTAATTATTTTCCTGTGCTTCATCAATTGGTTTCAAGTGAGCTCGATTGTGATCGCATGGACTACCTTCTACGTGACAGTTATTTCTGCGGAGTAAGCTACGGGTCTTATGATCTTGATTGGCTTCTGGATAATCTTGAAATTTGTGTGGAAGACAACAAGGCTTATCTTGGAATCAATGAACGTGCAGTTGTGACTTTCGATGATTTCCTTCTTTCTCGTTACCACATGTTCATCATGGTGTACTTCCACTACCGCGCTGTCTGTTTAGAACAGCTGCTGTATAAATATTTCCGAACATCACCAAGTGAATATGTGATTCCTGCGAGTATTGAAGATTACATCGAACACGATGATCAGCATTTGATGAAAATATTAAGACGCTCAAAAAATAAATATGCTGAAGCTGTTATCAAAAATCAGGTGCCTCAAAAAATCTTTGAATCATTCAACGACAAACAAGAAGTGCAGCTCGCTCAACTGGAAAAATACCTCGTTTCAGAAAATATTGAATACATTAGATCGAGTTCATCAGGACGCTTGTCTAAATATTATGTAGATGAGGCCAACAACTCAAAATACCCGATGAAAGTTGTTCGTAAACTTTTCGGTAGCGATCAGAAGGTCACTTTTGATATCAATGAAGCCACTGATTTATTCACTAAATTCGCAAAAGCACATGCGGTTAACCGTCTTCACTGCGAATTCGATACTCTGACGCCTGCTCAAAAGAAAGATATCCTTGGGTTGATTCACTCTCACTAAGGAAGCTTTTGCCCTGATCGATGTTTTGCTCCCTTCACCGCTAAAATAGTGGTGGGCCTTGATAAATAAGGCCTTGGGAGCAAATCGCAAATGGATCTTAAAATTTATCAAATGCTTGAGTTCATCAATTCTCGTCTGAACAATATTGAAAAAAATATTGGCCGCATCGATGAGAAATTAGATTTCTCTATCACGCTTCAACGTAATCATCTCGTTCGTGTAAAAAATGGCGAGGAAATCGACGACAACATGATTCTTATGGGTCGTCCGTACAATGATATTTCTCCGCAAAAAGCATGGAGTATCTATAACAATCCAAATGTTGATTTTATTGTTCTTGATGTGACAAATAAATCTTTCACGGGAACGCGCTTAGAAGAAGCGCTACACATCCCTCTTGAAGAACTGCATATTCGCTTCGTTGAAATTCCAAGTAAAACAATTCCAATGTTGATCATTTCTGAGAACGGACTTCGTTCAATTCAGGCATGTGAAATGTTAGTGAAAAAAGGTTTTTTCAACATCAATAACGTCTCTGGTGGTTATGAATTCTGGCCTGGTAAACAAGCAGAAGAATTCACAACCAAAGCAGATAAAAATTCCGATATCGACGTTTAATTATTTAACAAAGTGATAAGCGAGGAAAGCTCCGGCGTATCCTAATGCTCCCATATAAAGGAACATGATCGCTGGATATTTCCATCCACCAAGCTCGCGTCTTAAAATCGCCAGTGTACTAATACACTGAAGAGCAAAGACGAAGAAAATCAAAATACTCCAGGCTACGGCCGTATTGAATACAGGTTGACCAGTAATCGGATTGATTTCAGAGTGCATACGTTCACGAAGTGTTGCTGATTCTTCATCAACATCTCCAAGCGCGTAGATAGTTCCAAGCGTAGAAACAAAAAGCTCTCTAGCACCGAACGCGACAAGAACCCCTACTCCCATTTTCCAGTCCATACCCATTGGCGCAAGAGCTGGTTCAATGAATTTTCCCGTTTGACCAAGGTAAGAATTTTGAAGAGTAATAGCAGAAACTTCTTCGTCTGTTTTTCCATCGATCAAACTAGCATCTGGATTTGGATAAGTTGAAAGAACCCAAATGAGTACTGAAAGTCCAAGAATTGTTGTTCCTGCTTTTTTAAGGAACAACTGACCTTTCCTGATCGCTTGTCTGAAAGCGAATTTGAAAGAAGGTTTTTCGTAATGAGGAAGATCGATAATGAAGTTACTTGTTTCACCTTTAAAAAGCGTTAAGCGGAAAACTTTCGCCATAATGAGGGCCATGATTGATCCTAAGAAATAAAGGAAGAAGAAGGCCAATGCTTGCGAGTTCAAAAAACCAAAATAAGTAATTGAAGGAATGAATGTACCAATGAGCAGAACGTAAACAGGAAGACGAGCACTACAAGTGATCATCGGAATCGTCATGATCGTTGCGACTCTTTCTTTCTGGCTTGGAATACTTCTTGCGGCCATGATCGCTGGAATCGAACAAGCAAATCCTGACATATAAGGAAGGAACGCTTTACCGTTTAATCCAAACACACTCATCAATTTATCTGTAAGAACAGCTGCTCGTGAAATGTACCCTGATTGCTCAAGAAGCGAGAGAAGGAAAAAGAGAATCATAATTTGGGGAACGAAGATAACTACTCCACCCACGCCGGCGATAATTCCATCGATCACTAAACTCTTAATCCAGTTATCCGGAAGATAATTAGCAATGATGTCACCAAGAGAAAGAACAAGTCCTTCCGTGAAATCCATGGCCGGTCCCGCCCACGTATAGATTGAATGGAAGATAAGATAGAAAATAGCAATGAAGATCAGACTTCCCCAGAACTTGTGAAGAATGATGGCGTCCATTTTTTCGGTTAAGCGAGTTTTTGCTGTCGAATGCTTATAGATAGCATTGATGATGTCTCTCGCTTCAGCTTGATGTGATTTAATATTTTTTATAACAACATCTGCTTCCGTTTCATCAAAGTGAACATTCTCCTGAAGTGCAGGAAGATAAACTCGAGACTCTGAATGAAGTTTGATTTTTGGTTGAGCAGAAACACTTTGCATATTGAGCGAGTGCTCGCGGATAAATTTATCCAGCTCTACACCATTGTCATTCATGGCAGAGATACTAAGAACAGGCATTCCAAGTCGCTCTTGTAATCTTTGCTCATGTTCTTTAGTGAAAAGCATGTGATCGTTCTTATTGATGATCACAATGATATTTCTATGAAGAATTTCTTTTACAGCTAGTAGAAGTGATAGAGACGCTTCCAGACGATCGAGATCTAAAACCATTGCAATTGTTTTATATTTATCAATGTCTTTAATAAGTGAAGTTGTCGTGATCCCTTCATCGATACTTGTAGGAATAAGGTTATAAATTCCCGGAAGATCCACTACACCTAATTTTTTTTCATGCAGAGAATTTGAAACCAATTCTGCTACGGCCGAATCTACTGTTACACCAGAATAGTTTGAAACTTTTCTAAGTTGTCCGGTAAGCATGTTATAGATTGTCGATTTACCTGAATTGGGAAAGCCAACAAGAAGTACGTTTTCCATTTTATGCCCCTAATCCTTCAAGTTCTTTAACAAGAATTTTTTCTGCATATGTTTTTCTTAAAGCGAGAAAATTGAAATCGCCGTGTTTGATCGCAATCGGCCCGCCAAATAAACTTCTTGATTGAATGGTAACTTTGTCACCTGGAAGAATACCGAGAGAGATGAATTTAAATTCGTAGGCACTCTCGCCTTCATAGCCTACGACTTCAACTTGAGATCCTACTTTGATCTCAGATAGTTTTTTATTCATGGAAAAATCCTTGAGATTTCCTAACGGAAATAAAAGTTTGAATAGCCAAACATGGCAGATAATAAGGGAAGACGCGATCTTAATCAATCACAAATTTTATGATTTTAGTGATCGTTTAAATGCTCGAAAAGACCAGGTTGAACGAGGAGCTTAGAGTGAAAATTCTTCAAAATCAGCTCAACGCGATTAAGTTCAAGATCACCAATAAGGTCAGTATATTTCTTTTCAATCTCAGTGATGCACTCAAAGAGATTTAGTTTAAATTTAAGACCGTACTCAGTGAGGAAGATGTTTTGTTCGCGTTTATCCGAGGGATTGATTTTGCGTTCGATATAACCACGACTCTCCAATTCATTAAGGTGAGACGTCATCGTTTGTTTTTTTAGACCACAACCCGAACCGATTTCTTTAATAGAAGGTCCATCGTGTTCACAGATAAAAAGCAACACTTCTAAAAATGAAGGGCGTAAATCAGTAAAGCCTCTATCCTGAAGTAGGATAAGAAGTTCACCAGAATAAGAACGATAAATTTTTTTGACTAGGCTTCCGATACTCGAAACTTTCTTCATGAAACGTCCGTTGTTGGATAGATTGTATAGTCCCTTACTGAGACTATTAAAGTTTCCCCGAAGAACGTTTCATCGTCAAGTCTGACTTGCGTACTATTTTCTTAAAAGAGATTTCTAGCATTACTAATTGAAGTCACTACGCCGCAGCAAATTCCAAAAGTAAGCAAGTTTGATCCCCCGTAAGACATGAGTGGCAGCGGAATCCCTACAATGGGCAGAAGTCCGGAAACCATGCTCATATTCACGAGCGTGTGAACAAAGAAGATGGCAAGTACTCCTACGACGACAATGGAGTCGAACATTTTATTCACGTTGGAGGCGAGCCACAGGAGCCGGTAAAAGAGCGCAAGATAAAGCGCAATCAAAAAGACCGATCCTACGAAACCATGCTCTTCATTGAAAATCGCAAAAATAAAGTCGGTGTGATTTTCTGGAAGATAGTTAAGCGCACCTTGTGATGATTGCCTGAAACCTTTTCCGAAAAATTGTCCTGATCCAATGGCGATTTTTGATTGAATAGCGTTGTAACCTGAGCCTTTTGCATCGTACTCCGGATCCAAAAAGGTAATGATCCTTTTCTTTTGGTATTCACGTAAACCGAAGTTGTACATAATCGTTCCCGAGACGAGACCGATAATTCCCAAAATGAGAATCGTTTTCCATTTTAGTTTTCTATAGAAAGTAATGATGAAGAAAATTGAAAGAACGAGCGTTCCCGTACCTAAATCCGGCTGAATAATAACCATGATGGCCGGAATAAACGTGATGATAAAAGGAATGATGAGTTCGCGAAATCCTATTTCCTGTTCTGGAGAAGCTTTGGAATACCATCTCGCCAAAACAAGAACCATCGAAAGTTTTACGACCTCGGAAGGCTGAAACTTTATTCCTCCAATTCCAATCCAGCGCTGACCACCTAGTGCTGCGTGACCCACAACCAAAACGGCGATGAGTAACAAGACGCAGATGAGATATGAAGGATAAGCAAGTCGATAAAGATTTTTTGGTTGAATAAAGCTTACGACAACCCCAATGATCCATGAAATCACGAACCAAAGAATTTGCGTTTTATAAATACCCTGCTCAGGTCCAACACCATGTGAGTGAGTTGCTGAATACAGGTTCAAAATACCAATAATAAAAATCGCCGTACAAATTCCGAAGAATGAGTAGTCGTATCTTTTTAATTCTTCTCTAAAGTTAAACATTAATCTCCCTCTGCCGGAGCTGCCGTTGGCACTGGATTCACGGGAATTGGCACTTTCTTTCCTGTGCGATCGATCACGTAGTTGTTAACCAGGACGCCGTTTTCATCGAAGAAATCTTTTGGATTTGTTTCAAGAACCATTGGCACTGGATTCAAACGATTGTCTTCCAACATTTGTTCATACGTCATTTTTTCTTGAGCAATTAATTTACTCTGATAGCTTGGATAATATTTATGCATGTACGATTCAACCATTGCCTTAGCAACTGGACCTGCAGCAGAACCACCGTGACATCCGTGTTCCACTACAACAGCGAAAGCAATTTTTGGATTCGCTGTTGGAGCAAATCCTGAGAATAAACCGTGGTGACGGAAGCGATACTCTTGGTTTTCACACTTACTAAAAATTTTATCAGCAGAGAATGAAATAACCTGAGCTGTACCCGTCTTACCAGACATTTGAAGACCAACGCCTTTTTGCGAAAGCGCCGTACCGCCTGGAGTGTTTACTACTTCATAAAGAGCGCGCTTCACAATATCCATTGTCTTAGGAGAAATTTGGAATTTGTGAATGATTTCTGGTTCGAATTTTTTTAATACTTGTCCAGTATTAGAGAAAACTTCTTTAACTACGTGAGGACGGAAAAGCTTTCCTTCATTAGCAAGTGTTGCATAAAACATAGCAAGTTGAAGTGGTGTTACGTTAACGAACGACTGTCCGATAACACATGAAAGAGTCTCCCCTCTTTGCCACTCAACACCTGTGCGTTTTTTCTTCCATTCTTTGTTAGGGATGAGACCACTTGTTTCACGCGGAAGGATGATTCCAGAACGCTGTCCCATTCCGAACATCGTTGCATATTTGTAAATAACATCGATATCGATTCTGTTACCAATCGTATAATAGAAAACGTCACACGATTCTCTTAGGGCCTTAACTACATCTACAACACCATGCCCTTCTTTCTTCCAGCAGTGGAAGGTACGGCCACCAAGACGATATCCACCTGTACAGACAACTTTTGTATTTTCATTGATCATCCCCTCTTCGAGGGCCGCAATGTGCGTGAGCGTTTTAAAAGTTGAACCTGGAGAATAGTGCTCTTGAATAGTGCGATCACGTAGAGGACGCTTTTCATCCATGATCAAACTACCCCAGTAGTTTGAGGTTAATCCTGTCGAGAAATTTCCCGGATCGTAAGCAGGACGAGAAACCATGGCGATAATTTCACCAGTTTCAATATCCATTGCTACTGCAGCACCGTCTTTTCCATCGAGAGCGTGATAAGCAGCTAACTGTACATCGCGATCAATTGTCAGACGGATATTTTTTCCAGGCTCTGCAATCTTATTTTCAATACCTGAATAAAGGTCATCAGAACTAACGTGTCTGCGTGCTCTACCACGAGCATCGACTTCCATAAATTGATAACCATCTTGACCGCGAATATCGAGATCAAATTGTTGCTCAATTCCGGCGAATCCAATGAAGTCACCTTGTTTGTAGTCGTATTTATCTCGCTCGCGATAACGAGGAAGTTTTTCAGAAGAAATTTCTGAAATATAACCGAGTAAATGAGCACCGGCATCTTTATCAGTGTATTCACGGCTAATGAACGTTTCAACTGAAACACCTGGAAGTCTATCTCTTTCAGTTTCAATGATAGCTACTTCTTTACGAGAAATATTTTTCTTAATAACAACCGGGATGTATTTGGCCTGGCCCTGGTAACGTTTAAGAGTTTTCTGAATCGTGGCAGGAGTCATCTCGAGAATTTCAGCGAGATAATTTACTGTTTCTTCTGAACTCTCCAGATATTGAGGAGTCACAATAGCGTCGAAGCGCGGAACATTGTGAGTCAGTAAAACGTTATTACGCGAGAAAATCATTCCGCGTGGAGCGCGAACGACGTCTTTACGTAGACGGTTTTCAAGTGAGTAATTAAAAAACATTTTCCCACGATAAATCTGCAAGTACCACAAACGGGCAAGCAAAATAGCGAAAGCGATGACGATAATATTAAAAATTACGTCAGCTCTTTCCTGATGGGATTTGACCAGATCGTCTTCACCGAACATTAGATCTTATCTCCTAGCATTCCGCGATCATCTACGTCCCAAATACGGTTTAAGATGTAAAAGAAGAACGGAGAAAGAAGAGCGATAATCACACTCTGTGGAAGGAATCTCCATCCCTTTTCGAAAATATAATTTAAGCTTCCCAACTGAATGTAGATGAGAATCGATTGAACAAAGAACCAAAGTAATTGGAAAACCTGGGTAATTAGAATAGTCATTCCCCATGAAGAAAAGTGGATCATTTCACGGACGTAAGAAACGACAATACAAATTACGATTCCCGTTACAGTTCACATCTCCCAACCTTCAACGGAAAAGAATCCATGAAAGTATTGAACGATCAAAATGATAATCGCGAGATAAGGAGTCTCCAATCTCAATCCTAAGAAAAGTACGAGGAGAATGTTAAACGGTATACGATAGTGGAGTAATCCAATGTTTGGAAAAACTGCTGTCGTGATGACTTCCAAAATAAAAAGCAAAAAAAGCGTTTTAATTAAAGGAACGATAATATCTTTTAGGTTTGTTTTCACCTTTTAACCTCAGTCGAGCTGGCCTTTTCATCTAGAGCGCGCCATTCAAGTTGCTTGTGCTCTTCTTGTTCGTGAACAAGAACGAGAACTTCTTCGAGTTTCGAGAAATTTACAAGCGGAGTAATTTCTACGTGCTGAGTGATTCCGTAACTCTCACGTTCGATGCGCGAGATGTATCCGATCTTCAACCCTTTTGGATAGACATTTCCGAGACCGGCCGTAAGAACGATATCGTTCAAAATAATCGGCTCCGTTCTGTTCACGTATTTCATAATGCAACGGCCGCGATTATAACCTTCAACAACACCGTGCGAGCGAAGTCTCTCAACAACACCATCAACGCGGTTGTTAGCATCGAGAATGGTGATGACATCCGCGAAGTTCTCCGTCAGACGATAAACGTAACCAACAAGACCTTCAGCGCTCGTCACAACCGATTGAAGCTTAATTCCGTGCTTGAAACCTTTGTTGATACGAACAACTTTGTAATCATCTGCCGAATCCCAAGAGACAACTCGTGCGACGATTTTCTTTCTATCTAACATCTCACCGTAGTCGATCAACGCTCTTAAACGTTCACTCTCCTTAACGGCTTCTTGATAGCTAAAAATTTCGTTTTGGAGTTCTGAAATTTTTGATTTGAGGTTTTTGTTTTCTTTACTGGCATTCAGATTGGTGACGTAATGTTCAACATAGGAAGACATTCCTTCCTGGATCCCAGTCACAAAACTCTGCACTGGCGCCATCAAGTCGATGAGTACTTTCTCTGCCAATGAAGTTTTCTGGAAAACGTAATCTCGCTGCGACATCCCATAGAGGGAGATAGCGAGGATTATGCTGTTAATCACAATCTTCGTGCGACGTTCTTCTGTATCAGAGAGTCTCAACTTTTAACTCCGTATAAATAATTAGTGTAATAAGCTTATTCAAAACCATTTAAAAAGCCAATAAACTTTACGAACTAACTTTTTAATCGCTACAATATTAAAAAATTTTATTGAACCCCAAGGAACAATCATGTCTGACTTTATCCACTCTAAAAAATCTGGTGTATTCGCCACTGTTTTAATCGGTATTATCATTCTCGCTTTTATGTTCACAGGCTACCAAACTTTTGAGAGCGGTGGGTCTCCTTCGCAAGTTGGATCAGTGAATGGCGTAGCCATTAAACCGGAAGAATTCAACCAAGAGTACAATCGTCAGATTGAATTCTATAAACAGATCATGGGTGGAAATCTCACGGCAAAACAACTTGAAGGAATGAAAATCAAAGAAAGCGTTATCAAAAATATCGTTCAAAGAAAGTTGATGGCCGAACTCGCAAAAGACATGGGAGCATTTCCTTCGGATGAAGAAGTAAAAGCTGAGATCAAATCACTCCCTTATTTCCAGACTAACGGTCAATTCGATGTGAATCGCTACAAAGGCATCCTTGCTGCAAACAAATTAACTCCAGTAGAATTTGAAGCTGACGTTATTGATCAAATCAGATCTCGTCAGATGCAAATGATGTCTGCTCAATTCCCTCTTTCAAAATCTTATGTAGCTGATATGGAAAAATTCCGCTCAGAACGCGTAAATGCAGAAATCGTGACAATTAACAAAAATAACCTTCGTCAGTTCATCGAAATCACACCTGCTGATCTTTCAAAATTCTTAAGTGAAGAAACGAATCAAAAAAGAATTGCTTCAATGTTCAATGAAAGAAAAGCAAGTCTAGATAAGCCAGAAGAAGTGAAAGCTCGTCACATTCTCGTTATGTCACAAGGAAAAGAAGATTCAGCTGTAAAAGCGCAAATTGAAAAAATCGCAAAAGAAGTTACGGCTTCTAACTTTGCTAAAATGGCCGACAAGTACACAGAAGATCCATCTGGAAAAGGTAAAGGCGGAGATCTTGGAACTTTTGGACGTGGTCGTATGGTTCCTGAGTTTGAAGAAGTTGCTTTCACCCAAAAACCAGGAACAGTTTCAGCTCCTGTTAAAACGGCTTATGGTTACCACCTGATTCTTGTTGAATCGAAGACAGCTGCTCAAGTAGCAAACCTTAACGACTATAAAGAAAAATTAGCGAAAGAGATTCTGCAAAAAGATAAAGTAGAAGAAATTAAAAAGCTGACAGTTGATGTTGCCAATTCACTTCGCCCTGCTCTTGAAGCTGGAAAAACTGCCGAAGTTAAATCAATTGTTGATAAATACAAACTTCAACACACAAACTCTTCAGTGAACAGACTTGAAGGTGCTAGCGGCGGTACATACCTGACTGCAGAAAATATGAAAGCCATTTTCTCTGGCGATCTAACGAAGCCACAATTTCACTCGTTTGACGACGGAGCAAACCTTGTTATGATGAGAACGACTCCGGCAACAACAGCTGAAGCTGGTGACAAATTCAACGCTGAAGGTTTAAAAAACACATTAGCGAAGAAGTTGATGGACAACATCATGAAAAAACTTGAAGCAGATGCAAAAGTTCGTATCAACGAAAAAATGATTCAAATCTAATTCGATTTAAGGAAAATAAAAAACGTGGCCGACAAAAAATCTAAGTGGAAACAAAATGCAGAAGGAAAGTTTTACGTCGATGATCAGTGTATCGCTTGCGATGCCTGCGTGATGGAAGCTCCTGGATTTTTCACCATGAACGATGATGACGGCCACGCTTTTGTAAAAGCTCAACCTCAAACAGCTCTTGAAATTGCTGAATGTAAAAGTGCGATGGAAGCTTGCCCGGTTGAGGCGATTGGCGAAGACGGGGATCAATAAACATTCCAATAAAAAAGCCCCTTTTCAGGGGCTTTTTTTTATTTCTCTCTAAATACTTTTCTCAAATCTTTAGGATTAGTTTTTCTATATTCATCCAGAGCTTGATGAATTTCTTCTTTTGTCATCCAACGTCCCTTCTCTTTGTAGAAGTTTTCATCGGCTTCTTTTGCGACAGTGAGAAGTTGTCCACCAATTGATTTTAAGCTGGCAATCGTTGAAATTGTGATAGAAGGCACATCTTTCGTGAAATCTTTTGGAATTCCTGAAATTCGCGACATGATTGACCATAGTCCTGGAATGTATCTTGTCGACCAGATGACTTTAGATGCTACTGAAGTCATGTTTTCATAGATACGATAATTGTGTTTATCGATCCAATTAAACATTTCTCCGAGAAGCGCATCTTTACGCCAGGAATCTCTCATGACTCTGTAGTCTGTCCAATCAAGAACTAATTCAAAACGTGAATCTGTTTCCATGTCAGTGGGAACCATCATTGGTCCTTTCTTAACACCTACACGCTTGAGGAATTTTGGATCATTGAGAGTGATTTCTGATTCTTGCTCTGGAATGATAAATTTTCCTTCCGATGCATGCTTGTAAGCATCATAGGCCACTTCTTCACACGACATGCTTTTGTTGTTGGTGAAATCTAGTTCGTAGTCATAAGGAATGTACTTTTTCTCAGCTTTAACTTTTTGAACTTTTTCCATCATGTAGTTAGCTGCATCTGAAGCGAGCTTTTGATCTTTAGCTCTTAATACAACGATACGTGAATTTTCGTTTTTTAAGGCTTCATCAATCGGAAATACGCTTACACCTTTTCCAACGTACGATTCAATTGTAGATACAATACCTGTTTTTTCATCAACGTGAATGAATACAATATGGCTAAAAAGTGATTTAGGAACGGCCAATTCAGAAATGGTGCTCGAGATGAAGCTCACACCTTTAGTAATCATTATATCGCCATTCTTGAATTCAAATTTCTTTGAAGCATCGATCCCTCTTCCCAAGTGCATTGGGTGGTATTTATCCGCTTCATAGACTGGAATTGGGCTTTCTTGGTATTTGATAGTATCCGCAGAAATTTGTTCTTCCGGATAATAATGAACACCTACAAAATCTTCTACCAGACGCATTTTAAGATAAACTTGCTTCAATTTAGTTTTACAGTGTGCTGGAAGAACATCGAGCATCGAATGGAGCGATAGTCGAGCTTCAAAACTGCGATCTAAAATATCTTGTCCTCTATTTTTTACGTCTGCGAGATTGAGCGCTGTCGGGGCCTGTGTATAAAAGCTGATAAGTTTATCGAATTCACCATCACATGTTTGAGGATTAATTCCTCTTGTTGATACTGCATTGATAATTTCATCCGAAGCTTCGATGAGATCAATCGTCTCTGGTTCATTGGCCGGAACACGTTTTGTTTGCCCCCAGAAAGAGCACGATGATAGGAGCAAAGATACGATCGAAATCAGTAAATAAGTGCGTTTCATAAACCCCTCAAAAAAAAGGGGCCATAAGGCCCCTTAGTATTCTAAAAATTAACGTTTGATTTGAAGAACTTCTTGTAGCATTTGGTCTGCTGTTGTTAACGTCTTAGCGTTAGCCTGGAAGTTTCTTTGAGCAGTCATGAGGTTTACGAATTCGTTTGCAATATCAACGTTTGAAAGTTCGATTGATTTAGAAAGAACTTCTCCACGTCCAGACTCACCTGGTTTACCAAGAGCTGCTTGTCCTGAAGACTTCGACTCTTTGAAAAGGTTCTTACCAATTTTGAACAATCCTTCGTTGTTTTCAAATTTCGCTACTGCGATTTGAGCAACGTCTCTTGTCTCACCGTTATCATATGAAGCTGTTAGAATCCCTTTATCGTTGAATGAAAGAGATGTTAACGTCGCTGCAGATGAACCATCTTGAGTGTGACGAGCTACTGCAGAGTTTGAACCGTATTGAGTAGAAGCATCAAGACCTGATCCACCTTCTTTAAGTGAAATACCAAAGTTGAAAGTAATTTTCTGATCTTTAGCTGCACCTTTGTTGAAGTTGAAAGAGTTTTTACCTTCTTTCTCTTCTTCCAATTGACCTTTGTCATTGAAGATAAGAGTACCAGATGCCATTTCATACATAGTGTCTGGTTTACCGCCTTCAACATCTTTTCCATCAGCAGCGATATGGTATTCCCATGTATTGTTATCTGTTTTGTTGTAATAAGCTGTTACTGTTCTTGCAGTACCAACGTTATCGTAAACAGTCATTGAGTTAGAGAAGTTCGAAGTTTTCTCTGGGTTTTCAATGTTAAATTCTTTTACGTTTTCACGAGAGTCAAGGTTCATTGACATCACAACTTCTTTTGATCCACGAGCTGGAATTGTTGTGTTACCAAGTTTAATAGCGTCGATTTTGTTGATCATTTTTCCTTTTTCGTCAGCTTGGAAACCCATGATCTTGTAACCGTCCATAGTCGTAAGCTGGCCTTCTTTATCGAAGTGGAATGAACCATCACGAGTATATGTTCTTCCTGCTGGAGCATCGACAACGAACATACCGTCACCCGCTAGAGCTAGATCTGTTACTGAATCTGTTCTTGAGATATCCCCTTGAGTCATGAGGGGCTTAATGTGACCTAATTTTGTACCAGCACCAAATTGATCTCCACCTTCGATTCCTTTTAGTGAAACGGCCAATACATCCTGAAATTCTGCTCTTGAAGACTTGAATCCGTTGGTACCAGCGTTGGCGATGTTGTCACCGATGACTCCCATACCCTGACCGCTAGCATTTAGACCTGAAACA
The DNA here is from genome assembly GCA_966211385.1 of uncultured Bacteriovorax sp. GTDB lineage: Bacteria > Bdellovibrionota > Bacteriovoracia > Bacteriovoracales > Bacteriovoracaceae > Bacteriovorax. Next base: position 52 of record CBIHOP010000008.1, on the reverse strand, counting down.
CCAATAGTGAATGAACGTAGAATACCCATTTGTCCCTCCATGGACGTTTTAT
>CBIHOP010000007.1:0-26158 GCA_966211385.1 uncultured Bacteriovorax sp. | reverse complement strand
GAGTTTTTGGTATTCATGCTGCTCGTAGATTTCTGGAACGTCCAGCATGATAAAATATCGTTTGAAGTTCAAAAATGAGAGGAATAATTCTTTAGTATCGGAATTATCGTCAATGACAAAAGTAAGGTCTATATCAGATAAAAAAGCATCAAAAGTTGTTTTTTCAATTAACGAATTTCTGATGATTACCTTTTTTAAATTTGGAAAACGCCATTTCAAATAAGCTGATAAAAATGGAACTAAAAGGTATTGATAAAATAACGCCACTGAAAAGTGGAAAAATTTTGCGTTTGAAAAAATAAGATGCATACGGTGGAGAATCTTATTCTTCATGAAATTCTATTCCACCAACTCTTTCAACTCTGGAAATACGCTAGCGAATGATTCTTTTCTTAGTTCATCCAACTTGAGAGTGTTCTGCTTGAATAATCCCAAGAGGTGGCTGTTATCTTTTTCATCAATGAATGTAATGATGTTTTCAAAATCTTTAGCGGCCTTAATAAACATAGGCCCACGTTGAATAAGTGTGCGTGTGAATGCACTTAATTTTTTCTTTACCAAAGTCTTTAAGTGAGCAGGAAGAACCTGTACACAATATTCATCCGGATCAAGCAATAGATTAATATTAAAATCTACCGGAGAAATAATTCTGCTTGTCACCAATTTATCGAAAAGCTCCGGAAGATAGAGCACATTCATAATATTGACTGTGCAATTTACATAGCGAATAACAGTCGGGTGATTAGTCATTAATTTCTGGAGATTTTCTTCGATCAGTTTCCACTTGGTGCCGTGTCGGAAATATTCGGCACGAGCTCCAAAATCATCGATGCTTATTCCAACTTTAACGAATGAGAACTTTGACCAAATCTCAGCGAGATTGTGTTGACCATAATTCAATTGCGCCAAGTTTGTATTATAGCTCAAGCGTATGTCGAAGCGTTGTTGTTGTTCGAGCAACTTTAAAACTTCGAAATGTTCTTTCGTGATTAATGGCTCACCACCACCGAAATAGATTTCTTCAGCATGTGGAATAGCAACTTTCAATTCTTCCCAGAAGTTTGGGGATTGAATTGAAACACTCTTAACTTTTTGTTCTGTAGATTTGTAATTGAAAAGTAATTGATGGTCTTCATACCAAGAACTACTCAATGAAGGGCCACAACCACGACATTTGAAATTACATAGATTGCTAAATCGGATATCGATATATTTCAGTTCAAAATTATCCGTATTGAGAGATCCATCTTCAGCGGTATCTAAAACTTTATCTAAATGCGACTCAAATCTTTTGTTAATTGAAGTACGCATACTTTCAAAGCCGGAATTTTCTAAAACATAACAGCGCTGACATCCTGCTGATGGTTTGTTGTTCAGCATATTTTGTCGGAGTTCTTTATATTTTTCTGAGTTCCAAATTTCTTTGAGTGATTGATTTTTACCATTGCCGTAGACATTGTCATAGGGAGATACACAACAAGGGATAACAGAGCTGTCAGGCATCACGTGAAGGTGAATCCAAGGTATGAGACAAAATGTCTTGGAATCCTTCAATTCCTGTAATTCTTTTTCCAAATTTCTCTCCATCAACTATAATTAAGACTAGCCTAATTAGCACTGATAGTTAATCATTAAAACGTAAGACAATTTTAGGTTAAGCATGGACGAAAAACCAATTGAAAAAGCATTTTGTATCCTTCCTTGGATTCACAGTTTTGTGAACAGTGACGGAAATTATCAAGTATGCTGTACAAGTGAAGAACATCACCGTGCAATCAAAGCGAATGACGGTAAGTACTTCAATATCAAAGACAAGCCGAGCCTTGATGAGGTCATGAACTCCGAATTCATGAAGAAAGTCCGTCGCGATATGATGGAAGGCAAATGGAATCCGGTATGCGCCCGTTGCTTAGTTACCGAATTGGACAACGGTGTCAGTCGAAGAATGATCGAAAATAAAAATTACGATCATGTTATTGTTGAATCAGTTCTTCAGACGAAACCTGACGGAACAATCCCAGTCAAATTTAAATCAATTGATTACCGTCTTGGTAATCTATGTAATTTGCAATGTCGAATGTGCGGCCCGCATTCTTCAACAGCTTGGTTGAAAGAGTGGAACAACGTAAAAATTGACAATGAAATGATGACTCCTGAGCGTAGAAAGGAACTCGAAAGTTTTGATTGGATTGAAAAAGATCATCTCTTCCAAGAGTTCAAACAAAAGCTGGAACATGCAGAACACCTCCACTTCGCCGGAGGAGAGCCTTTAATTACACCTCAGATGGCGAGAATGTTAAAATACTGTATCGACAGTGGTTATGCTAAAAATATCACGCTGACTTACAATACTAATCTCACTAAGCTTCCTGAAAACATTTTGGAATTATGGAGAGGTTTCAAGGCCGTACGTTTGTTGTGTTCTGTAGACGGATTCGGTCCCGTAAACGATTACATCAGACATCCTTCAAAATGGGATGTGCTCGATAGAAATTTAACTTTTCTCGATCAAAACGCTGAAAAATATCAGTTGGAAGAAATCTTGCTGTCTTGTACTGTTCAAATTTATAACGTTCTTGATCTGCCAAACCTCTTTGCTTATTTGAAGAAATTCAAAAAAGTTGTACCTGCTGCGAATTTAATTAATTTGCACATTCCAAGTTATCTTCAGTCGAGTGTATTGCCTGATGAAATCAAAGTTGTAGCGACTGAAAGATTGACTAAGTTGTACGATGAACTCAAAGATGAATTACCTGAAAGACATAAATATCTAGCAGAAAACATTCTGCAAGTTCTAAACTTCATGAATCAAAAAAATACTTCAGACCAACTTTCACTTTTTAAGAGAATCAATGGAAACATGGATAATATTAAAGGTGTGAAGATGGAGTCTGAGTTGCCTGAACTTCATCAGTTACTTAAAAAGCATACAGACTTATTCTAAAAAACTCTTTGCGCGTCTTTTTTCAATTAAGCTTTTTAATCACTATATTCTTAATTTGCGGGTATACAATTTCGGCGAACTTCTCATACCCCATGATGTTAAAGTGACCATCATTTGGATATGAGTATTGATCGATTGTTAAGTTTTTAAAGCTGTTTTCAAAATCTCCAAAAAGATCAATAAAGGATACGTTCTTATATTTTTCAATTTCATTTTTCAGTTCAATTTTTTTAATTTTATTTTCTAGCTCATAGGGGTATGGGTGAAAGAAAATATGAAATGATTTATTCTTATTTAAAGTTTCTTTTTGAAATTCAACAGCCGTTTTTGCAATAGTCTTAATTGCATCTTGATCACTTTTTAATGCTTCATCTGGCGATTTTAAATCCCAATTCCATTTAAATGCCGTCTTCATTATTGCTCTAAATAGATGTGAGTGTTTCCATAGCGTTTCTACGAAAGAAAGCTCACCACTTTTTCTTTGAAATCTTTCAAATCCACCTTTGGATGAAATGTCTGATATGTCAGATGTATTTAAAAAATAAAATATAATATCCGGGTTATATATATTTAGCCTGCGGTGAAAGAATTCAACTTCGCTAACGATGTCTCCACCGGGTATTCCTCCGTTAATCACCGATATTTTATTTTTCGGGAAATCTCTTTCTAAAAACTTTGAAACTTGTTCCGCAACAGTTTTTCCCTCTGGGGCACCCACTCCAAATGTAAATGAGTCTCCTAGAAATAAAATTCTTAGTTCATTTTTCTCTTTGTTGGAGAACTCTGGACCTCTGATGGATAGAGAATTCAAAGTGATATCCGGAAAATCAAAATCAATCGTCTTGTGTGTATGTTTTGAATGGGTTGGAAAAGGAATCACTTCTGACGGGGAAACGTATTTACCGTTATAATTGATTTCAGTGTAGGTTTTAACGATGCCTGATAATCTTACAAATGATTCACTTAAAACAATTGTTAGCAATATTGAAAACAGAATGGCGAGTTTTTTCATATTCCAATTAAAATACTAATCAATCAATAAATCAACATACTCCTGTGCAGCCATCAGTGGAAGTTTATTTCCAGCGCTTACTTCGGTTTCAATTTTTTGTTTCTTCTTCTTCAGAGTTTCGTTGGAGTTAATTTTAAGTTCAAGTAATTCATGAACCAGCTTGTTGAACCAGGCTCTATTTTGAGAAAGTCGTTTTTGTTCAAGATTACCATTGAGAGTCATTTGAGATTTGAAATCCATCATCATTTCATAAATCTTATCTAGGTTCTTTTTTTCAAGAGCGCTACAGTGCGTGACTTTCATCTTCCAATTAGAACTTTGAGAGATAAATTCAATCGCACTTGAGTATTGTGATTGCGCCTTCATGGCCATAGTTAATTGATCACCATCAGCTTTATTGATGATGATTGCGTCTGCTAGTTCTAAAATTCCTTTTTTTATGCCTTGTAATTCATCACCGGCATTTGGGAGCATGAGAATGGAAAAGAAGTCGACCATTCCGGCCGCTTCGTACTCAGATTGTCCAACACCAACCGTTTCAACAAGAATAATATCGAATCCAGCTGCTTCACAAAGAAGGATGCTTTCGCGAGTTTTTTGAGCAACACCGCCAAGGAAACCTGAACTTGGTGAAGGTCTAATGAATGAATGTGGATTCTGTGAAAGAAGCTCCATTCGTGTTTTATCGCCAAGAATAGATCCACCAGAAAGTGGGGAACTTGGGTCAATTGCAAGAACCGCAACTTTGTGGCCCTGACTAATGAGATAGAGGCCAAAATTTTCAATGAAAGTTGATTTGCCGACACCGGGTACACCAGTTATGCCTATCCTGAAACTTTTTCCAGCATGAGGAAGAACGTTTTTAAGAAGTTCTTGTGCCTCTAGATTGTCCGCAGGTAAAGAACTTTCCACCAGGGTTATAGATTTAGCAAGAGTTCTTCTATCGCCCTTTAAGAGCTTATCAAGCTCAATTTTCATGAACGCTTTTCCTGATAAGCTTTTAGTAGTTCTTCAGCACAATAAGGAATGGTTGTTCCTGGTCCGAAAATCCTACTTACGCCGGCCTTAAATAAAAATTCATAATCTTGTTTTGGAATAACTCCACCAGCGACAACTATAATATCATCAGCTCCCTGAGCTTTGAGTTCATTCACTAATTCTGGAATTAAAGTTTTGTGTCCTGCCGCTAAAGATGAGGATGCTACGAAATGAACATCATTTTCAATTGCTTGTTTAACGACTTCTTGTGGAGTCGAGAACAATGGAGAAAGATCAACGTCGAAACCTAAATCTGCTAAACCAGTAGCTACAACTTTAGCTCCGCGGTCGTGACCATCTTGGCCCATTTTGGAAATGAGGATTCTTGGTCTTCTACCTTCTTTAGCGATAAAAGCTTCAATCATTTCTTTAATCATCTTTGTTTCCTGTGCATTGTTCATGTCATATGAATGTCCGTAGACGCCTGAAACAGTTTGTGTAGTTGCACTGTAACGTCCCCAAACTTTTTCGAGCGCATAAGTGATTTCACCAACTGAAGCTCTTAAGCGAGCAGCCGTGATAGCAAGTTCTAAAGCGTTTCCTTCACCTGTCTCAGCGTAACGAGTAAGCGCCTGTAGAGCATCCATTACTTTTTCGTCATCACGATTATTGCGCAAATGATCCAGTCGCTTTAACTGGCTTTCACGAACTTTATGATTATCAATTTCTAAAATTTCAATTTCGTCTTCGTTTTTCAATCGATATTTGTTAACACCAACAATTGTATCTAAGCCTTTATCGATTCTCGCTTGTTTTTTGGCAGCTGCTTGTTCGATATTAAGTTTGGGCATTCCGGTTTCAATCGCTTTTGCCATACCACCAAGTTTTTCAACTTCTTCAATCATCGCCCATGCTTTATCAGCAATATCTTTCGTTAGCGATTCCATCATGAAAGATCCCCCCCAAGGGTCCACAACTTTCGTGATATTCGTTTCTTCCTGAAGAATGATTTGAGTATTTCTTGCGATTCGTGCCGAAAAATCTGTTGGAAGTGCAATCGCTTCATCAAATGAATTTGTATGGAGTGATTGTGTACCACCAAAAACAGCGGCCATTGCTTCAACAGTTGTTCTGATAATGTTGTTATATGGATCTTGCTCAGTTAAAGACCAACCCGAAGTTTGACAATGAGTTCTTAGGATTTTCGAATCTTCTTTAGTTGGATTATATTTTGAAACGATCTTATGCCATAGAAGTCTAGCAGCTCTAAGCTTTGCTATCTCCATATAAAAATTCATTCCGATTCCAAAGAAAAATGAAAGTCGGGGAGCGAAGTCATCAATCGACAATCCTGATTTTAATGCCGTCTCAATATACTCTTTTCCGTCAGCAAGCGTGTAAGCTAGTTCCAGGGCCGCATCAGCTCCAGCTTCCTGCATGTGATAACCGGAAATAGAAATAGAATTGTATTTCGGCATGTATTTCGAAGTGTATGCAAAAATATCTGCAATGATTTTCATCGAAGGTTTCGGAGGAAAGATGTATGTATTTCGGACCATAAATTCTTTCAAGATGTCGTTTTGAATTGTTCCCGAAAGTTTGTCTGGTGTTACTCCTTGCTCTTCAGCGGCTACAATGTAATTAGCAAGGATGGGGAGAACGGCTCCGTTCATTGTCATCGAAACCGAAACTTTATCGAGTGGAATTCCATCGAAAAGAATTTTCATATCTTCTACAGAATCGATTGCAACTCCAGCTTTTCCAACATCACCACTTACTCGAGGGTGATCAGAATCGTAACCTCGGTGAGTTGCTAAATCGAAGGCAACTGAAACACCTTGGCCGCCGGCCGCTAGTGATCTTCTATAAAATGCATTTGATTCTTCGGCAGTTGAAAAACCAGCATACTGGCGAATTGTCCATGGTCTGCCTGCATACATAGTTGCTTTTGGTCCACGAACATATGGTCCGAAACCTGGCATGCTGTCTACAAAATCAATTTTTTCAACATCAGCTTTTGTATACAACGGTTTTACAACAATACCTTCGGGGCTATTCCAAGAAAGAGCTTCTGCTGACTTACCTTTAGTCTCTTTCTCAACAAGTTTTTTCCAATCGTTTATATTTTTTTCCAATGACATGAGGTGATCCTGGTAGGGAAATAATTTCCTCCATTTTAGAAGAGAAGGTAAATGAAGTAAAATTTAATATGGCCCTGTCATTCAGTGGGGAATCTCTAGGAGAAGTGTCTCATGAGTCAAAAGACTGATCTCGTCCTTGAAAGCTCTTTACAGGTTTTTTTCTACGACCATCTTCAAGAATTTAATAAGAAATCTCTTAAGCCATTGCCCAATGAGACAATCTTTTATTCCAGCCTGGTCATGGATAATTACGGTGTGTCAGAAAAATTTTTTGAGCAGGTAAATGGGAAGGCAAAGGAAAAAATATTAGGAATTAAACTACTGGAGTCTAGCCAGTTTCCAAAAGAAAAACAAAAACAAATCCTTAAAGACATTGCTGAAACATCGCTTTTGATCTGCGGTTATTTTGCGGATTCTCTTAATAGAAAAATTATCGACGTGAATTACTACCAAGACCTTGGAGTGATTGCTTACGGACGTTTGAATTCATTTATGCCTTCTGCTTATGACATCCCATCTTTTTATAAATTGATGGCCCAGTCTTTCAGTGACGTCACTTTGCTTATGAATTTTGTGGCGAAAAAATATTCTGCAGAAAGTGATAAAGACCTTCCGTGGTTGATTTTACCCCAGCGGAAGGTCTCGTAAATTATTCGCGACCAACGATGATCGTGTTCCATTTTTGTGAAAGTATCTTTTTGATATTTTTTTGGAAATCCTCGTGCTTCAAATTCTCAATGTCGTTATTTCCTCGATAATAGTAATCAAGTCCTTGTGATTGAAGAACGGGAACTGAGTAAATGCTGGCGTAGTCTTCATTTGTTTGAACGTTGATCAAATTCTGTCCTTTGATCATCGTCTTGATTCTCATGAAATCTTCTTCTGGAAGACCATTCTCTTTAATTTTATTAATAAGTTCTTTTATGGCCACAAGTGCTTTAGGAACTTTGTCATGTCCAGAGGCCATATAGATTCCAAAATAACCACCTTCAATGGCCGAGAAGTGAACAGGCTGAGCTGAATAACAAAGACCTTGTCTATCTCTCACTTCCACAAATAATTCAGATGATTGTCCTGATAAGTGAGTCGTTAACATTTTTTTATATAAAATTTGTGGTGAGCCCATTTTTCCGCATGGAATTCCATAGAAAATTTGAGTCTGTTCGCGATCGAATTTAATAAATCGTTCAGCTCCAGTTGTTGATTTGTATTTTTTGAATTGAACTTTTGTACTCTTTCGAGCTGGTAGAGCATCGAATAGTGGTTTCAAGTTTTCTAAAACCTCTTCTAACGAAGCATCTCCACAATACGAGATGAGCATTTCTTTTGATTTTAGATTTTTCTTATGGGTATCTAAAATTTTTTTCTGCGTGACTTGTTTAATCGATTCGTTCGTTCCCAATGGATTCAAGGCATATGGGTGAGTTCCAAAGAATAACTTTTGAGCTTCTTTAAAACATTGTTTAACCGGATCTTGTTTTTGATTAACAAGCGATCGTAAAGACAATTGCTTTTCATGATTAAGATATTTTTGTGGCATATCTGGCTTAAGTAAAGCACCAGAGAAATGCTTGAGTAGACTGAGAAAATGTTCAGATAGTCCATGAACTAATAAACCATAGGCATTTTTTCCAGCGAACCCATTAATGTTTGAAGATTTTTCTTCTAACTCTTGCTTAATTTTTTCATAACTAATTTTGCTGTGACCTTTCGTCAGCATTGAACTGATAAAATGGTAGTAACCGTTATTCTTCGTTGTTTCTTCGGTCAAACCACCACGTAAATAAGCTTGAAGCACAAAAGTTGGCGTCATTTCATTACGACGATAAACCAGTGAAACACCCGGCTTGATCTTAATAAGTTTTACTTGTTGATCATATTCTGAAGTTTCAATTTTATACTTATTAGTCGCTTTAGCCGAAAGATTAGTTCGAATTTTTGCAAGCTGAGTTTGAAATTGCGTAAGTGTTTTTTTCGCTTGTTCGCTGTTAGCCTCTTTAGGCAACTGTAAACTCAAATGGAAATTTTTCGAAAAAATGCTTTTTAGTGAGTGGTTAACTGCGCTCGGATGAGTCGATTTAATACGATCAATAAACTCTTCTTCGCATTTAATATCACCGTTTTGAGCATAACTATGTCCAAATGAAAATGAGAACGATTCGATAGACTCTAATTCGTAAACCTTAGAAGAGAGATATTGATTTTTAATTTTTTGGACTTCATCTACGGCCAATCCATCTTTCAAAGCGGTTTCTACAGTTTGTAAAAAGCGCTTTAAAACTTCATTCATGTTTTTGTGTGGAAACACTAAACGGATGAAATGAGCACCACCATGGGCCATGAACATCGTTGAAGCTGAAGCAACGTTGGCCAGTGTTTTATCCAAAACTAAAGATTTGTACAGACGAGATGTTTCACCATATCCCAAACAATTGATCGCAAGATCTTCACTTGCGGCTTCACGTTCATTGTAATGAGGGGCTTTCAGCACCATGGTTAAAGTGGCCATACCAACTTCTTTTTGGTGAACATCAACTGTCGGTTTGTTTTTTAATTCGAACTCAGGAAAAGAACTTTCTGGTCCTTCTGGGAGTTTGTATTGCTCGATAACTTTTTCGATTTCTTCACGGTTTGTTAAATCCCCGGCCACAATCAACATTGAGTTCGAAAGGTTGTAAAAATTATTGCGGAAATAATTTAATTGATCGATCGAAAAGTTTTTGATCGTGTCTTCTCGGCCTAAAATTTGATGAGCATATGGTCCCTCGAATGCGGAACTTTGAAGCTTTCCGAAAGCATATTGGCTAGGACTATCAATTGAGCGACGGAACTCCTCAAAAACAACTCCACGCTCAGGAATCAGATCTTCTTCTCTAAACATTGGGTTCGCAACCATATCCATTAGAATATTAGTCGAATCTTTAAGTCTGTCCGAAGGACTGTTTATGTAATAACAAGTGTAATCGAAAGATGTGAATGCATTTATTTCTCCACCAAAAGATTCAACTTCAAAGGCGATCTGAGCACCTGGACGAGTTTCTGTACCTTTAAAAAACATGTGCTCTAAAAAGTGAGCGATACCTTCGTGATCATATTTCTCAAGCGCGCTTCCTGCCCTGAACCACATTTGAACTGTAGCTGCAGTAGAACCAGGTGCATGTACGAATAGTGTTTTAAGATTGTTTTTTAGAGTAACAAGTTGATGCTGCATTTTAATTCCTTTTTCTCCAACTTTTGGGTAAGTTCATTATAGCCTTCTTACGGAATATGTCCCCAGAGATTTTTATAGATTTTTAGAGTTAAATGACAAAAAAAATAGACTCTCTCTACATTCACTTTCCCTTCTGTTTGCACCTGTGCAATTACTGCGATTTTTTTAAGCGTAAAAGTGATGCATCCAAATCAGATTTAGATTTTTTTGAACAGTTTTTAATCCGAAGTTTCAAACGGCATGAAATCCTGACAAAAGAATATGGTTATTCTTTTGTGCCCCTGAAAACTCTCTACATCGGAGGGGGAACACCTTCTCTATGGGGTGAGAGTGGAGCTCAATTTTTAAAGCAGTTCCTTGCTGATAGAGGAATCACTTTAGATAAAGAGGTCGAATTTACACTGGAAGTTAATCCTAAGGCATGGACTGAAAAAGGAATAGAGTCTTTCGAAAACGCAGGCGTTAATCGATTTTCAATCGGTGTTCAGACTCTTAATAATAACTTACTTCCACTTTTAGATAGAACACACAACATCGATGATGTTTTTGAAACGCTCGATTTTTTTTCAAAAAAACTTGCTAATTTTTCAGTGGATTTTATGCTGGGTCTTCCTTCGTCCGATAGGCATGGAAGAAATATTGAAGATGAATTAAATCGCGTTTTGCAATTCAATCCTCAGCATTTCAGCGTGTATATTTTGACAGTAAAAAGCAACTACAAACATTTCACAACACTGCCCCATGAAGATTGGATTCATGATGAATATCTAAAAACGGCTGATTTTCTCCTTCGTCATGGATTTAACCATTATGAGGTTTCTAATTTCTCCCGTCCTTCGAAGGAGTCGCAACATAATCTGAATTATTGGCGATCACATACAGTTGCCGCATTAGGAGCTTCTGCCACTGGTTTTCTTGCTGAAGAACGTCTGAGATACAAATGGAAAACGCAAGAAGAAGAAATTGAAATAGAAAATTTAACCGAGAAAGAATTTGGGCTTGAGAAGATTTATATGTCTCTAAGGTCTGATATCGGTCTTTCTAAAGATGCACTTTCTAAAGCAGAACATTTTGATGTTCTTGCACAAAAATGGAATGCTTCTGGTTATTTAAAAAGTTTAACTGCTGATAAGTTGCAGTTGAATAGTCATGGTTTCCTCATGCTTGATTCTCTCATGAACGATCTCTTTAATTATCTTGAATAGTGAATATTCATTATGAGATGGTATCGATTAGTGTCTGAAAGATTAACTGCTCGATGTTTACGGCTCACATCTATAATATAAATTGAACCATCAGCTTTAAGATGGTGTCTTTCATTTTCATACTCAAAGAAGCACTGATCATTGGTGATGATGGGGATATGTAAACGGAATTTTTTTTCTCCATCACGACTATCACCATCAGTGTGCCAATAGGCCTCTGATTCACAATGAGGTGCAAGCACAGCTATTCGTATTCTCGATAGTTGGATGTTGGGATCGGCTAATTTAATGAGTTTAACGACATCCAGAATATAGTCTTTGTATATTGGAGTGGGAGTTGTGAAATCGTTTTTAGTGAAAAGCTCGATTAAATCATTTTTCAATGAGTGGGGCGTGTTTGGATCATTAACTTTTTCACCAGATTGCCAACCATCTTCAATAGTGCCGTTGCTTGATGTAATCGACCATCCACCCCAAACGCCATTTTGTTTTAGATACGGTGGAAAGTTATCAATGACAAATTGAAGGTAGTTCTTAAGTTTAACGATATCGATTTTTTGGTCGAGCCTAATGATCATCTTTTATAAATCCTTATTCCATGTTGGAAGGATAAACTTCTTTCGCATATCAATTCTGTGGCAGGTCCTTTGATTTCTTCAAGGGCCGCGCCGTTTGATAAGAGAACGTTGAAAACAGGATCCAGACAATCGCTTATTGAAGGTCGAGGATTATAAATAATCCAATCTGAAAAATCAGAGTTTTTTAAAAGTATAGATTTGGGAAATTGCAAATCGAAAGTCTTCGGAAAATTTGAGGCAATATTTTTTTTGTTGTTTTGAGATTGATGGAAATAGATCTCTATTTTTCTTTCAGTTTTTTCAAATGCAGAAAGTTCGAAATCATCATTGATAAAGATGAGAAGTTTTTTTACTTTTTCTATGGCTTTTCTTCTTGAATAAAAAATTATTTTAGAGTTTTGGAATTCAAGAAGTTCAGAATAAAAAGGGCAGTCATAATTTTGAAATTCATTGTTCCAAAAAGTTTGGGGTGAAAAGTGATTATTTATTTTCATTCTTCACTCCAAAAAGACTGATAAAGAAATTCATATAGCTCAAAATTAATTTGTTCAGATGGTGAATATAAATTTAGAGCTTGCTTGGCCAGGATGTCGCTAAATCCTGAAAAGGATTCCGAAGTGTTTACAATTTTTGATATATATTGAGAGAGCTTTTCATCTGCAAGTTCATCATGAATCGAATGAGCGAATTTCTCACGGCTTAAAGAGTTTATTTCTAAAAGGTTATGAAGAGATTCGCTTGACGTTTGTTCTATCAATAATTCTTTGTTCTCCCAGAAAACATTCTTCCCCGCGGAAAAGTTTTTTGCCAGTTTAAGTGTATCTAGAAATCCACACCATTTTGTGAGTAGGCATGGGCATCCGGTTGCTAAGGCTTCTAGCGGGGAGTACCCATAATCTTCATCGTGGTAGAGAGAATAACTTAAAAAGAGATCTGCAGCATTGTAATAAGCATTAAGCTTTTTATGATCAAGGCGTTGGATGAATTGAATATTTTTATTCTTTAGTTTGGCGAGCAGTGTGGATAACTCAAAATAATATTCACCAGGACGATACGACTTTTCAAAAAAAGTTGGACTTTCAAAATGGTCCAATGGCCCGATCAATGCAAGATGAAAATGAGGGTTTTTCAATTGCCAGCGATTAAACTCTTCAATCAGCAAATGAATATTTTTCTGCGCAGAAATTCTTCCTGTATAAAGGAAAAGTTTATCTTCGTTTTTTAGAGATAGCTCGTCACGTATGTTGCGTCGAAGCTCTTTGGAAAAATGAAACGACTCCAAATTTAATGGAAAAGGCATTACTGTCACTGATGCTGGTTCTTTCACTGTTCTTTTTATAAGTTTTTGGAAGCTTGTTGAAGCTGATACCCAGGTAACTTTTTTGCCAAATAAAGCATCTTCTAATTTTAAATAAAAAGAACTCTTGCGTATGTAATCGCCAAAAAGATGAAACACAAGATGGCAACCAGAAGGCTATTTCATTAAAAATTGATGAAAATCTGGATGTGTAACTACCATTGGATGAATAATGACATAACAAGAATTGGAATTTTCTTCAGATAAATTATTTGTCGTTATGATTTTTAAATGAGGTATATTTTTGGAATATAAACGTATTAGATTATGACTAATTTCAGTCACGCTATCTTGATCTTGAATTTCAGACGTGACGAGAACTGTTTGCATGAAAACTCTACGTCGAGCTTTGTGGATTCTCGTGAAAGCTCACTAGTTTGAAATTTTCTAATTCGTTCAGTAGATCATCGATTTCTTTGTTGAAAAGTCCGGATTCAATTTTTCTTTCCATTTCAACTTCAGTGACAATTTCAGAAAGCTTTCGATCACCGGTGAATTTTTTGCAAATATCAGCAGCAACACCATCAAGTGAAAAACCTCTATTAGTATTAGAATTGAAGAGGAATAGTTCTTCACGGCTTGTATTGCTTGGAAAGATTTGAGCTTCTAATTTTGGATAGTGATTAGAGTACTTCATTTTAATAACAAGCACCGGCCCCGACTGGGCTCGAAGGCACGATCAGACTGATAATTTGAATCGCGGTCAGAGGCTTTAGCGTACCGAAGTACGGCTTTTCAACCTGCCCTTCGTCACCACTTGGCTGACTATTTTCATCTTCTTTTTTCATCAATCTCTTTTCCTTATAATCTCAGTATAATGTAAAAGCGCTGATTTACAAACCGAGTTTAATTAGGACGACTAATTACCCACAGTTGGGAGCATAATTTAAACAAATACTGAAAAATATCCGACCCTCGCGGTAGGTTATTGCCAGTATTTATGGCCACTATCACTCCAAAACAAAAAAAGGATGGAATTATCAAGGACTTCATTGAGATAATATATGTCACTTGAATAAGGATTGTTAATGAAGCTGTTGCTGATAAAGAGTCAGGATGAATCCAGTTGGGGAAGTTGTAAGGTCATCTCACCTAACTTGCATGAACTTTACAAACAGCTGAGCACCCACGAGATCGAATGGTTTAGCATTCCGCAGGAGATAATTCGATCAGAGCTTAGTTCTAAAAAATCTTCAATTGAAGAACTTAAGAATAAGATCCTCACTTGGAAGCCCGATAGAATTATATTTTTAGATCATCTTCCAGTTCCTTCAAGCATTCTTGGTCATCTTTCACTGCATATGCAGTTGAGGAAACTTCCACCTCTTTTATTTCACATTTATGGTGATTTTACTTATTTTTCATCTGAATGGCTTTTCCTCAATACTGAACTTCGAGAACATCCAATTAGATTCATTGTTGCATCTGAATCACAAAAACGTTTACTGGAATTTTTTCTTGAAGGCTCAAATTCATCAGTGAGTAAATTGTGTTTTCCAGTAAACGAAAATGATTATTTTTTTGATTCAAAAGAAAGAATAGAAGCTCGAGAAAATTTGAATCTTGATCAAGATCATTTAGCGGTACTCTATTCTGGGCGCATTAGTTTACAGAAAAATGTAGATACCTTAATCAGAAAATTTGCTGATGAAAAATCGAGAAACCCGAAACTGAAACTTTTTATCGCCGGATCGTTTGATGATGTTGGTGCGGATTTTTTGGGCTACAGCACTTACCATGGTTACATGTTCCACAAAATGCAGAATCTGCTAAAAAGTTTGGATCAGGATGTGGTTAAAGACATCCATTTTTTGGGACACCAGAAAAAGAATGATTTAAGACAATTGAAAGCAGCGGCAGATTGTTTTGTGAGTTTAAGTCTTTATCACGATGAAGATTATGGAATGTCTCCAGCTGAAGCACTATGCACCGGTTTACCTTCACTTTTAACTGATTGGGGGGGATATAGTTCTTTTGCTAGCAACCACGAATGGTCATGCAAATTGGTTGACGTAGATATCACGGAATTTGGGCTTGAAATTGATATTGATAGTGTTGGTAAATTTCTTTCAGATGTTGCTGTTGAAAAAAGAAATTTGGACGAAGGAAGAGAGTTACGAGCAAAAAAATTTCAAAAGGCGTTTTCAATAAAAGGGAATGTTCCAGTCTTACAAAGCATTCTTGAACAAGACATAAATCCATTTGAAGGTTTTAATTGGTATTTAGAACAATATGCAAATGCTCTGGGTATGAATTGGTCAAAAAGCAAACTCAATAAATTTCTAAATCCCGATCGCCGAAGTTTTTATTTCAATGTTTATAAAAACTACATCTCTGCTTTAAAAGGAACTGAGAAATGACAAAGCAAAAAGAAATTATTCAGTGGAGCTATGATTTTATTCAAAACTATTATTTAAATAATACGGAGACGATTACTGATCAAGAGCGTACCTACTTAAGTTATTTAAGTCCTTTTGCGGATAAGTATTTTGGTCCAACTAATCCGGCCTTAATTTTTGGTGGAGTTGATGTGGCCCAACTCATGAAAAAAAGCATTTGGACTATTAGAGATGGACTTATTCCATTGTCGATGTTTTTTCGTGATAACACTCTTAAATCTGACAAAGTAAAACTCATGATTCACAAAGATCTCTGGTTTATTGTGCCTGAGGAGTGGAGATCATCTGTAACCTTTTACGAAATTGAAGCGAACACAAATTACTCTCAGAAAAATCCACCAAAACGAATGATCATCATGGGAAGTCCAAACGAAACTTTGGCAGATCCAGATGAGTTTGTTGAAGACATAGAGAAGATTGCAAAAACACTCGGACGTAAAAACATCGATGCAATGGAGATCATTGGATTCTTTCCCAATAAAAGAACAGATTTATGGGGAAGATGGCAGGATGAAAATATTTTTAATTATGCCAAAGTTCTATTCAAGGAATTTAAGCTGGATATAAAATTTCCGGAATGGCAAATGCTAAAGAATGAAATGAACCTTAAAGATACTCTTTATTGCGAAATTAACAGAGGTCATTTTATTAAAGATTCATTTCCTCTGCATTTGTTTTTATCAAGAGGGGCTGGCCTGTTGGATTCTTCTAAAGAAAAAGCACCTCTCATAGAATTGAATACAATTCCTTTGAGTCTTTATCACAAAATTAAAACTTATAGGTTGGATGAAAAAAATTGTCCTCAATACATAGATCCACTCTCTGATGATCAATTACCTTATTTAAGAAAGATTATTGAAAAAGGAACTAATCCTAGGAATATTGGTGCAGGTTGGGAAAAGTGGTATGGCACCTATGTTAAGCGTTACTATAAAAATAATGAGCTGATTTAATGAAAAAAAATATTCTTATCATACGTTCATCGAAGCTTTCATCTTGGGGAAGCTGTAAGGTTATCTCTCCCAATCTACAAGCAGCTTACGAGTATCTTAAAGGTGATGATCTAGAGTTGACCTATTTTGATATTCCGGAACTTTTCCTAAAAGAAGAATTTATTCACGGACAAAATATCATCGAGTCGTTAGTTAATTTAATTAAGCAGAATAATTTCTCAGAAATTGTCTTAATTGATCATGTTCCCAATCCACCCAAGATTTTACTCTATTTAGAGTTTTATATTGAATATAACAAGCTCCCGCCATTGGTCTTTCATATTTACGGTGACTTTACTTTCTTTGCCAATGATTGGCAGAGGCTTTCACAAAAGATAAAAGGACATCCTGTTAAGTTTATAGTGGCATCGGAATCGCAGAAAAAGTTAATGAAGTTTTTCTCAGAAAGCGACAGCACTTTAGAACAATATTTGTTTCCAGTTAATGAGAAAGAATATTTTTTCAATGAAGATGAGCGAGAGCAGACGAGAAAAAAATTTGGAATCAATGCTGATGAAAAAGTAGTGCTTTATAGCGGCCGAGTAAGCTTACAAAAAAATGTCGAACTTTTGGTACAGGAGTTTCAGGAAATTTATAAATTCTCAAAAGGAAAAGCCCATCTATGGATTGCCGGTTCGTTTGATGACATCGGTGCAACTTTTATGGGGGTTGGCACAAGGGAAGGTTATCTATTTTCTAAAATGCATAATCTCCTTGAAACATTTGATTCGGGATGTAGAAAAAATATCCACTTCTTGGGACACCAAAATAAAAAGCAGTTAAGACAATTGAAAAATGGTGCTGACATGTTTGTGAGTCTTAGTCTTTACCATGATGAAGATTATGGAATGTCTCCTGCTGAGGCGCTGAGTTGTGGATTACCAAGTTTATTAACTGACTGGGGAGGGTATTCCTCTTTTGCTGATTCTAAATGGGATTGCTATTTGATGCCAGTCACCCTTACGCCATACGGACATTTACTCAAGGTCGATACATTTCTGGATTTCTACAAGCGATTCAGCCAGGAGACAGATTTAAAAAAACGTGCGCAGAGAGCAAAGGATTTTAGCGCCGAATTTGGAATTATTGGATCATCCTATAAGCTGAAACGTATTTTAATGAAACCGTTTAATAAGTTTGGCGGCTTCAAGTGGTCTCTTGGTTATTATTCAAATGAATTCTGGGCAGTAAGGATTTGGAAAGAATTAAGCAAACAGCTGACACCTTCAAGTGACACCTTTTATAATGAAGTTTATCAACATTACATCTCTGGTAAGACAGAGAATAAGTGGGACTAATGACAGATCAATATGTTCAATGGGGCTTCGAGCTCATAAAAAATTCATACCTCAATAAAAAGCAGCATAGTGACTCTAAGGATGAACTCTATCTGCATTATTTATCGCCATTTTCTCAAGAATTTTTTGGAAGTCATTCGCCAGTATTATTGTTTGGTGGTCACGATTTTAAAGAGGTTGAAAAAAATAAGACAGTTTCATTGCGAGATGGACTAATACCCCTTTATATATTTTTTGAAACATTCAAGGCGAAAGACTTTTCATGTGAGTTAATGATTCATAAAGATTTCTGGTTCATTGTTCCAGATGACTGGCGAGAAAAGGTTCGATTCTATAATGTCCGTTCTAAAAACGAATATAGTAAGACAAATTTACCTTCAAAAATTGTAGTAACGGGTATCCTTAACTCAACATTTGTTGATCCTGATGAATTTGGTGAAAGCCTCGACCATTTGGCCAATACTTTAGGCAGAGAAAATCTTAAAAACATTGAAGTCATTTCTTACTTCCCAGATAAAAGAAATGATCTATGGGGTTCATGGGAAGAGGACAATATACTTCGCTATTCAAAGATGATTTTCGAAAAACTTAAGCTAGATATTAAAACTCCGACATGGAGAGATTTAACAAATGAACTTGAATTCTTAGACTGTCTTTATTATGAAGTGAATGCAGGTCTATTTATTAAGGATAGTTTTGTACAATTCAAGACACTCTCAAAAGGGGCTGGATTGCTTAAGCAAAATTCAGAAGTTGGACCTTTCAAAAAAATTGGCGAGATTCCAGCTTCACTTTACCATACGTATGACATTTTTAAGCTAGATGTTGATAAGGCCGGAAAATATTCTGCTCCATTCAGTCGTGAAAAAATTCCTTATTTTAAAAGAATAGCTGAGAATGATTTCAATGGCGTTCGTATCAATATGTATTGGGAGCAGTGGTTTGCAAGCTATCTGAAGAAAGTTATCAAAGATAGAAAGCTTCAGAAATAATCAAAAATATTTTTGGCGATTTCTTTGGATTAAATAATCAAGACCGTAGTAGAAAATGGCACCAAAGACGCTTAATAAAAATATTGAAGAATAAACATTGATTAGTTTGAATTGATCCCATGAGCGCCAAATAAAATAGCCGAGCCCATTGTTGCTGGCAGTTGTTTCACTTACAACAACCAAAGTTAAGCCATAATTAAGCGCCAATTTCAGGCCAGTTAAAATCTCTAACTGGCTACCTTTTAAAAGATAATGCCAGCAGTAATCAAATGTTTTCAAAGGATATATTTTTAATATTTCAGCAGTTGGACCATTGAGGACTTTTTTAAATCCAAGTCGGCTGTTGATAAAAACGGGATAAAAAATTCCAACAGCAATCAACGCAATTTTCGATTTTTCATCTATACCGAAAACGAGAAGCATTAGAGGATATATCGCAACTTTGGGAAGCGGAAAGGTTAAGGCTACAAAGGGATTCAAGAGATTATCGAACAGACGGTTTGTGCTTGTTAATAGTGCCAATAGAATAGCTACTGGAAAAGTAAGCAGTGAAGCCCACAACAGACGTTTCAAGCTGAACATGACGTTCAAAATAAAATCATGATCGATCTTTAAAAGTTGGATAAGGTTGATCATAATTTTAAACGGAGATGGATAGAACCCCGGATCAATAATTGAGAATACTGCCAGTAAGTGCCAAACAATCAAGAAGAGGAGAATGCTTATAATTGATTTCATTTCTTCTCCACCAAGTAGCATTCATAAATTTTTTTGAATAAATCAGAGTAATGAGGTTTTGCTCTTTCATTTATAAGTGATGATGAATGTGGATCATCATTTGTTTTAACTTCAAACGAGTGCGAGATGTTTTGCAGTTTCTTCGAAAGAAATGAAATGCTGTGAGATAGATAGATGGCCTCATCTATATCATGAGTAACCAGTATGATTGTAGGTTTATTTAAATTCCATAATTCAATTGTAAAATTGTATAGATCTTCTTTTTGAATTTGATCGAGATGAGAAAAAGGTTCATCTAGAAGAATTGTTTCAGGATTGTTGGCAAAGGCGCGCAAAAGATTAAATTTTTGCTTTGTGCCTCCGGATAGTTGCTTAGGATATTTATCTAAATGCTCTTTAAGTTGAAAACGTTCGATGAGATTTTCATCGAGCACTTGTAAGGAATGACAAAGTTGTAGATTGGTTCGAATATCAAGCCAATTTAAAAAAGCTTCTTCCTGAAAAACAAATCCAAGTTTTTCGGATTTATTGTCAATTTCACCAGAGTCAGGGAGACGAATTCTGGCCATTAGTTTTAATAAAAGGCTTTTTCCTGCACCTGTTGATCCTAGGATTGTATGAATTTTTTGTGAATCAAACTCCAACGTAAGATCGTGAAGAACTCGCTTTGAGTTATAACTAACATTGACGTTTGATATTCTCAGTTGATCCTCATTTTAAACTTTTTTCTGCATATTCAGAAAAACTAGTATCGACAATCGTCTTAATATCCAATTGTTTTTTAATATAGTTTTTCTCATACCACTTGATATCTGTTTGAAGTTCTTTGATGTTTAGAGCACCATAAGGATTCAACCCAACGATCGCCATTTTTTCCCATATAACATCATCTTCAATTTTAATGGATTTCTTTAGATCTGCAATAACTGCAGCACGGTTAATGTTTTTAACAAAAGCATTATTGTAATCAGAAATGCCCTTGCTATAGGCAATCATAAATTTTTTTGCTTCTTCGGGGTTGTTTTGAATAAACTGTGGTGAATAAAATAAAGCTCCACTCTGTTGTTTAGGATAAACTTCAGAACCCTTTCCAACTATTGTAGCGATGTTCTCTAGGACAGCTTTTGTCAAAAAAGGTTCCAGCTGAATAGTCGCATCTATTGTTCCGGCCTTGAGAGCAAGATTCATTTCAGCGTATGACAACTTAACAAAAGTAATATCCTTGATGGTGAGTTTTCCTTTTTGCAGAAAACGTTCTGTTAGAATTTCCTGTGAGACTCCATCCAGGGATGTTAGTCCCATTTTAAAACCTTTTAGGTCTTTAAGAGTTTTGAAGCGACCACTTTTTAAATGTTCGTTTCGCACTAGTAGAGCAAGATAATCTTTGTTGGCATCAATGTGTCCTTTGTCGGCGACAATTTTAAATTTTTGTCCTTCTGCAATTGCATTAAACAATCCTGCTGTAATGTTACCGGCACCTACATCCAATTCACCTTTTGATAACAACAATGTCATTGGGGCACCTGAATTGTTGAAGTCCGTAATTTCAACATCAAGACCCTGTTCTTTAAAGTAACCTCTTTCTTTCGCCAGATAGATGCCAGCTGAACTCACGACAGGTGAAGAACCAACTTTGATTGTTTTTGCAAAAACAAATGATGATGAAAGGGAAGTGAATAAAATAAGAACAAAAAGTTTCATGCGTGACTCCATTAAATATTTACTTATTCTGAAGCCTTGAACAGTTATTAACAACCCGATAAATATCGGCTCTTAATTAAGACTGATTCGAGAGAGAACTTCCCGATTTAAAAGAGTTAATTCGCGACCGTTTTCTTGAATCCATCCTTCTTCTCTAAACTCACTAAACAATCTTATGACTGTATCTTCTGCCGCGCCAACAATTGTTGCTACTTCCCCTCGAGTGAGTCGCCATTCAACGTAATTTGAACCTGAATCCTTGAAGTCATCATAATAGTTAATTATGAATGCTGCTAATCGTTCTCTTACGTTCTTTTGTTTGTGATCGAGATTTTGTTTTTCGATAGAATTAATATCGCTGGAGAGTTTCTTGATTAAGTGAAGTGAAAATTTTGTATTCCTTTTAAGGAGATCTAAAATAGTATCTATAGGGATAAAGCAAGCAGATGAATTTTTGAAGGCCTGTGCGGAACCCTTATAAGTATCTTCAATAAATAAACTTCTGTGTCCTGCTGTATCACCAGGAGACACAACTCTTACAATTGAATTCCCATGGCCAAAGTCCTGCAATATCTTGAATCCACCACTTGCTATACAATGAAGGCCTATTGTGGGTTCACCCTGTTTGAAAGCAAATTGATTTCTTTTATAATCCGTCAATTTTTTCGAACTATTAAGTTTTCTAAGTGATTCTGAATCTAAATCAGAAAATAAACTTTTCTTCCAAACTGGACAGCTTTCACATTTATCACTGCACGAATTACTCATTAATCACCTAATAGATGGAATAGACAAAATTAATATTTTTTTCAAAAGCTCCCAGGAAAAAAATCATTCCGCCAAGTACAAAAAAATAAATTAATCGCATCCAGTTCGGACTTGAGTAGAATTTTTCCATAAATGCATCAAATGAATAACGCTGGAAAATCTCATAAGCAACTATGGCGATAACACTGATTATAATAGAGCTTCGGTTCGCCATGAAGTAATTAATAAAATTACCTTGAAAATAGACAAGGCTTTTTAGTATGGCCTGAAATTGTTGGACACTGTTTGATTTGAAAAGGACTCCCGGTACAGATATGAGAACAATGTAAAAGAATAGCCATTGAAAAACTTTTATAAAACTTGCTTTTGGTTTTTGTGGGTATAGTTTTCTCCACTGGTAATTTAAAGCGATCAATAGAACTTGGATAATGGCGTATAAAAAGTAAGTAATCTTGATTCCATGCCAGAGAGCGAACACGTTGAATGTGATCAGCATCAGAAACATAGGGCCTAATTTACTTATTCTGGTTGTGAGTAACGGATAAAAAACATATTTTCTGATCCAGCTCGTAAGTGACATGTGCCATCTTTTCCAGAATTCAATTATTGAACTCACTTGAAATGGTCGGTCGAAATTTTGAGGTAGATTCAATCCAAATACTAGCCCGATTGCAAGTGCCAGGTCTGTAAAACCTGAAAAGTTAGCATAGATCTCGTATTTGTTTGCTAGAAAAGGAATGAAGTAGTTTTTGTCTGAATGAAGTGGTGTGTATAGGTCATTTGTTAGGAAACTTAAATTACCTGAGATAACATAAATTTTAAAAAGACCAATCAAGGCTAGAATTAGTGCTTTTGTAATATCTTTCGATGAAAGAATAATGGGCCGTGCAAACTCTTTAATACTTTCACCCGAAACAATCGGTCCCGTAGCAAAGTTTCCCCAAAAAAATGATAGTGAAAAAAATTGATGGATAGAAATGTTCTCTGAATGAAGATTTTTGGATTCAATGAGGATTGAGATCTGTTGGAAAACAAAAATTGAAAGACCTAATGGAATCAAGATGTCAGTTGTTTCAGGGAGGATATATTTGAACCAGGCGAGAAAGATTATGTTCAAAAAAATAGCAGTTAATTTCAGCCATTTGATATTTGGCATGCGAACGACGAAAAAATCTATAAGTGCTAAAACAATAAATCCCAGAATGAATTTAAAATTTATACAAGCTAAGTAATAGAGTGAAACTGTTGAAAGTAGGGCCCATCGCTTTGAAGGATTGAGGAAAAGTGCAAATAAAAATGCAACAGCAGTTAAAAATAGTATTAAAATAATAGAAACAGAGGCCATGTGGCATTCCGAGTTTATTTATGAAAGGTTCAGCTAAAATTTTAACAGAAGTTAATCGTTTGAGTCTATCCTCAATATGTGAGACGGAAACAAATCGAACTCTCACAGCTGAACAATTCAAAGAAGAGATTGGAAAGAGAGCGATTGAGCTCGAACAAAGATTTGCTCTTCGCCCTGGGCAAAGTGTCGTCTTGCTTGAATGTAACAATATTGGCTTTTTTGTCGATTTTTTTGCACTTTGGATTTTAGAAGTGACAGCTATTCCGATCGACCCTAGCATGAGAGGACACGGACTCGAGCTTTTTTGCGAAAAAATCAAACCTAATCTTCTAATAGATATTAATGAGATTAAGAGCTTCCATACAGAAATAAATCCAGTTCTGAACAATGTCGCACTCATCCTTTTTACTTCTGGTAGCACAAGTTCACCTAAAGGTGTGCTTATTACCAAATCATCTTTGCTTAAAAAAATGGAAATTATGAAAACTTTTATTTCTGTAGGTGAAGTTGAAAATGCTCTCTGTTTTGTCCCAACTTATTTTGGACACGGCCTTATCTGCAATAGTTTGTTTTGCATTTTTAATTCTAAAAATTTTTATATTAGCCCTAAAATGACTCTTGATTATGCTTCACAATTTGCTGAGCTATTAAAAAAATTTAATATCACCTTCTTCAGTACTGTTCCCAGCCATTGGGAAATGATTCTCAGTTTTTCAAAGGAATTGGTGCAATCCAATTTAAAAAGAGTCCATTGTGCCAGTGCTCCACTTAGAGCGGAAAAAATAGATCCAATTTTAAAATGGCTTAAGACAGTTCCCTTCTATGATATATACGGGGCAACTGAAATGCTTGGATGGTTCGCCCATCGGAGAGTAGTCGACATTGAAAATACAAGTTCATTTGAAATTTTTTGGAATGTGGATAAAAGTTTTTCCAACGAAAATGAGCTTATTTTAAAATCTGAATATATGTTTAAGGGTTATTGGAAGGGGAGTGAAGTAGAACCTGCAGTTAATTTTAATACTGGTGATATTTTTAGCGGCAATAAACTTATTGGAAGGTCAAAAAATATTATTATTAAAAATGGTCAAAAAATAAACACAGATGATCTAAATGCTGAACTACTTAAACTACCCCATGTAAAAGATGTTGCGACTTTTCCTGTTGATGATCGCTTTACTGGAGAATCAATAGGCGTTTTTGTAGTTTTAAGCGATGACTATCCTATTGATGCATTCAAAGGAGATTGTCGAAAAAATTTAACTTCATTCAAAGTTCCGCAAATCTATATTGTCGTGGACAAGATCCCTGTTAATAGTCGAGGAAAGGGAAGCTTAGGCTTGTTAAAAGAGGCTTATATGGCGCTAAAACAATGATAGACACCAAAATATTAAGTATATTCAATAAAATTTTCGGAACAAATATGAATTCTACAGATCTGGATCGAAATAACTTTCCAGAATGGGATTCAATGAAACATGCCGAGTTGATCATTGAAATACAGAAGCAACTTTCGATTAAATTTGAAACAGATGACATAATCAAGGTCAATAATCTTAATCAACTTGTTCTGGCAGCAACTAGAAAGCTTCCAGCTCAAGCTTGAGATGCTGAGTGTATATCTCAGCGCCTTCTTGACTTAAATGACTTACATCCACAAAGTCATTTTTCTTTAATGCTGGATAATGACTGTCATCAATAATCTTCAGATTGGTTTCGTTAAAAGATTTGAGATAGTTTATTACGCTTGAATCATACGGGGTGGGAGTAGAGTCTTTTAACCTTGGTGTACGAACGAAATAAACAGGAAGATTTAATTTACCTGCTACATTCAAGATGTAAGCTAGAGAGCTTCGTTCAATATCAGGTGGAGTTATTTCATGAGAATAGTTCTTTTCAGCCGCATAGAACTCTTGCTCAGACAATTTACGATTTCTAGATGGGAAATGTCCATTTGCTTCTAAAATCGATTTGGGAAAATTCGATCTATAACTTTCGAAATCAAAATCGCTCATTGTAAAACGTTGCTTTAAGTTAACTAGTGAAGACTCAGTTAGATGAAGTTTTGAGAAAAGAAAATTTGTAAAATTCAAAATTAAAGAGGGCTCATTGCTTGTTAAAAGGACATCTTTAAAATTTACGATATCATTAGGTATGAGCAGATCCCATAGATCTGAATCATAGTGATCATCGATAAATGTTTGTGTG
The DNA here is from genome assembly GCA_966211385.1 of uncultured Bacteriovorax sp. Classification (GTDB taxonomy): domain Bacteria; phylum Bdellovibrionota; class Bacteriovoracia; order Bacteriovoracales; family Bacteriovoracaceae; genus Bacteriovorax. The sequence continues at coordinate 291 of CBIHOP010000007.1, read as the reverse complement.
ATAATGATTCCCTTTTGTACACTTGAGAAATCATGACTTTTTAAAACCTTTTTGGTCAAATATAGTGACGAACCTATCAAACAATAAGACCGTGAGGATTTAGAAAGCACTTTAGGAACAATGTTGTACAAACAAGTTGAATCACCGATTATCAAATAATCATGCTTCTGGTCTCTTACATAGGAATTGAGTTTATAGATTTCCTGCGTACGTATGGAGAATAAGTTTCCATTTTTATAAACCAACATTTCTATTAGCAACAAATAGAGAAAGAAAAGACCTAAGCAGGTT
>CBIHOP010000006.1:0-26338 GCA_966211385.1 uncultured Bacteriovorax sp. | reverse complement strand
ATTTTAAAAGTGAGTTTGTTTTCTGTTTTTTGAAGCTTTCTAGGTTGAGTGTTGATGATCTGAGAGAAAACATATCCTCTCTCTTCAGCAACATTATGGCATGAAGCACAGGCTTCAACTTGCGTCTTATGATCTTCTGGAAATGGAATTCCACGTTCATCAAATAAAGCGTATCCCCATCCGTTTTGCTCTCTATATTTTTTCTTACTGCGAACCATCAGTTGAAATCTTCTGGCCCCATGGGGAACTAACGAACTTTCAAACAGCGGGTCATGTCCTGTACGCACTCCTAGTTTTCCAAAGACTGCTCCATCTGGATAATCTGTTTTACCGGCGAGTAACGTTTTATAAGCAAGAGGATTGGCATAAGTAAAACGCATTTCCTCAGTGTCTTTGCGATATCTAACAGTGACGAGTTTCCATTTTTTATCAAACTCACGATACTTTGAATAATCAATCCCATTCATTGCATTTTCACCTGCAAAAATTGAGGGTTGAATAAGAAATGCACTTAAAAAGAATATCAATGTTGATTTCATATCTTTGCCCCGCGATTATTTGTAGGGGTATGATACTTCTCTATCATATAATTGAAGAAAGTTTCTTCTTCTTTTTTGTTTGAGGGAACCCATTCAATCAACTGTTCTTTTGTTCGAACAAGTTTTCGATCTTTGATTTTCAAAATATAAGCGTTTTCATTTGAGTCTGGAAGTGGAAGAAATAGAGTAGTCACGCCACTTTCGTCAAATAAAGTTGAGTATCGAATAGAAACTTCCATATACAGTTCATTGTCTATCAGCAAGGCACTTGAAACATCATAACTAAAAGCCTCTCCTTCAATGATTCCATGATCAACATAGAAATAGTTAATACGATATTGTATTTTTCCCTTCTCGTGTATGTATTCAGCAAATACGTAGATAAGAGTTTCATTGCTAAATTTATATGTGGATTTAAATAAGGAATTACCGTTTTTAATGTAGGTATCTGCTCTTTGAAGTCGATCCTGCAATATGCTTTTCCAGACTGGATCATCTGGATTGGCCTTGTTGAAAAAGCTGTTCGTCATTCTAAAAATTCTATCCTCGTGATCTTCTAATTTTTTTTTAAGCTCAACATATTCTTTTTGAGTCATCATCAATTCTGACTTCGGTTGGACTACTACTGGTGATGGCTCCGCCTGCTTATTGATAGACGGTGATGATCGCATAGACGACTTAATATTTTCATCAGCTTTGAATTGGATTGTTTTTCGAAATTGTTTGAGATCTTCTTTTTGATTTGAATCAGGAGCCAGCATTAAATATGTTAAGCCAGCTCCAGCTACAAAACAGATGACAGAACTTAAAATGAGTTGAAGACTTTTATTCAACGCCCGCCCATTTTCTCACAGTCTTACCAATTGAGCCTGCTCCAAGAGTAACAACAATTGTCTTATCTGCTTTTTGAGCTTCAATAAGTGGAACAAGTTCATCAATGCTTGCCACTTTTTTAGCGAAGTTTGGATGGAGTTGATTGATGTCTTCGATTAAACGATCTGTGCTGATCCCATCGATTTCCGTCTCACTAGCAGCGTATATAGGAAGAAGATAAAGTTCATCAGCATCGTTGAAACAATGTAGGAATTGATTCCAGCAATCACGTGTGCGCGTGTAGCGATGAGGTTCAAAGATCACGATCTTTTTATAATCACTGCGAGTGTCTTTTACAATTCTAAGTGTTGAAGCAATCTCAGTCGGGTGGTGTCCGTAATCATCGACAACTTCGAAAGTTTTTTCCTTATGAAGAAGTTGAAATCTTCTACCAACACCTTCGAGCTTCGAAACGGCTTGAGAGATTCTTTCGAAAGGAAGTCCCATGTGATAAGCAAGCGCCGTTGCGCCTAGAGCATTGAGAATATTGTGGCGACCTGGAAGATTGATTTGAAATGCTGTTTGCTTTTCGCCTTTGTAATAAAGATCAAACGTTGTATCAAAGTGTCCGTATTGAATATTTCTCGCTTCAAAATCAGCAACAGTTTCAATCCCAAACGTTACAACAGGGCGGTTCATGTGAGCTTTGAGCTCCATGAGTTTTTCATCATGAGCATTTAGAGCAACAACTCCATAAAATGGAATTTTATTAGCAAACTCTACGAAAGCTTTAAAAAGATTTCCTTCAGTACCATAGTGGTCCATGTGATCGTTATCGATGTTAGTGATTACTGACATCACAGGAGTTAAGAGCAGGAATGATCCATCTGACTCATCGGCTTCAGCAACGAGGAAGTCTGATTTACCAACTTTAGCGTGACCCTTAAGGTTTTTTACAATTCCACCAATAATGTATGTTGGATCGAGATCACACTCTTGAAGAATAGTTGCAAGAAAAGAAGTTGTTGTTGTTTTACCGTGAGTACCCGCAACAGCAAGTCCGTATTTTAAACGCATCAGTTCTGCGAGCATTTCAGCACGACGAATGACAGGAATACCTTCCGCAATGGCGCGAGCAACTTCCGGATTTTTTTCATTAACAGCGGAACTATATACGAGAACTGTAACTGAGTTTAAATTCTCAGCACTATGACCGATGTGAACTTCTGCTCCCATTGATCTTAATTTTTTAACGTTGGCCGATTCAGCAGCATCTGAACCTGAAACTTTATATCCGAGTGATAAAAGTACTTCAGCAATACCACTCATACCAATTCCGCCGATACCGACGAAGTGAATTTTAACAAAGTTCTGCTTTAAAGCTGAATGAGTTCTGAACACTGACGACTCCTTGGATGATTTTAGGGATTAGACGTAAACTTCTTCGTCCATTTCGCTGTTGATTCCTTTCGGGGCTGAAGACCTGCGCGTGCGAGGTGCCTCACCTTCGAGAAGCGAATCACGATAACCCTTTACTACGGAAAGGAGAAGTCCGATACCAAAAAAATTACAGAGGAGTGAAGATCCTCCATAGCTAATAAACGGTAGGTTCAAACCTTTTGTCGGAAGCAATCCAAGGACAACGCCCATGTTCAAAAGCGCCTGGAGACCAAGCACAAAAACGATCGAAGATCCCATAATAATTCCGATTCGATCTTTGATCTGGAGGGCCAACTTGAAGCCAAAATAAATAAAAGCAATAAAGAGACAAACGATAAAAAAGACACCGACGAATCCTAATTCTTCACCAATAACAGAAAAGATAAAGTCGTTGTGCGCTTCAGGAAGATAGAACAGTTTTTCGTTACTGTTTCCTAAACCTTCACCTAGCAATGAGCCATTCGCAAACGCCATATACGACTGAATAATCTGAAAGCCGGATCCTTGCGGATTTTTCCATGGATCAAGATAAGTAAGCATACGTTTTACACGATAGGCCTGTGAGAAAAGCACGAAGACACCGGCCACACCACCGCCCAATAATGTCATGTAAAAATATTTGCGGGGAAATGAACTCATAAAGCAAACGAACGATATAACCACGAAGCAGATAAAGAACGTTCCGAAGTCTGGTTGCTTGATAAGAAGCGCGAGCGGAAGAAAAAGAGTTCCACCATGCTTTAAACGCTCTTTTGTATCCATCTTGTTCCAATTTTCGAAGAAAGATAACGCCGACAAAATGACGGTGAATTTTACGATCTCACCCGGCTGTAAACTGAAACCACCAAAAGATAACCAACGACTGGCTCCCTTTGCAGAGTTCCCAATTCCTTTGATGATTGTTAACGCCACAATCATCGAAGCTGCAATGTTGATGATGTATCCATACTTAATCCAAAACGTGTATTTCGTTTTAGAGACAACGAACGCCACAGCAATTGAAAGGAAAAAGTAAATAAGTTGACGAGTAATATAATGAAGTGAGCTTCCGAAATTTTCAGTCGCAAGAATGTAGGATGACGACCAAACCATGATCAATCCGATCGTGATGATAATCGCTAAAGTAGTTAAAAATAATTTTATTAATCGATCGACGTCATTAAGCTGTTCATTCATAGAAATAGAATAACAAACTTTGATGATTACTGGAGGACTTTTTTACTAAGGAAATAACCGCGTACTTCACTCGGTCTCAAAAAAAATCCCCAGATGAACTGGGGATTAATATTAGAGTTGGTACACTAGTTTTTTGAAATAGTTTCCGCGTTCTTCATAGTCGCGGAAGAAGTCCGAAGCCGGATTTCCTGGTGAAAGGAGAATGACATCTCCCGTGCGTGACTTTTGGTATGCAAAAAGTACTGACTCTTCAAATGATCCAACAATGTATGTTTGGTTATGGTCACCCAGGGCGCGGTTTAGGCGCTCTTTACATTCACCAACAAGAACGAGAACGCGTGCGTTTCCGATCATGTCTTTAGCAAATGGATCGAAGTTAAGGTCTTCGTTATCCTTTCCACCAGCAATAAGAATAACTGGCTCTTTGAAAGACTTAAGTGAGTTAAGCATTTCTGGCATCGTCTCAGCTTTTGAATCGTTGTAGAAACAAACGCCGTTTTTCTCCATGATGAATTCCATACGATTTGGAATCCCAGGGAATTTTTCAATGCATGTTTGGATAGCTTCATCAGAAACATCAAGGGCCTTACATGCAGTAACAGCAGCCATGAGGTTTTCGCGGTTGATTTGTCCAACGATTCTCATTTTCGAAACTTTAAATTCCGAGTGGTAATTGATGTTCGAGTGAATTCTTCTATCGTGGAAGTGTGTTCCTTGAATTTCGTTCATCACTCCAAGTGTTACGTATGAACGACGTGAGTACCAGAAGACCTGGCAGTTCGCGTTTCTGATTTGGTTGTTGTTTGCAAGAGTGTCGTAGTTTGCAATCAACATATCATCTGGAGAAAGTTTTTTGATGATTGAAAGTTTTGTCTCAATGTATTCGCTAACCGATCCAAAGTTTGCTTTCTGGAAGTTTTCACCGATGTTCGGGAATACAACTAATTTTGGATGGAAGTCTTGAAGAGATTTCATTTGGATGGCTGAAACTTCAACAACGACATAATCGATCTCGTTCATGTTCGGAAGAAGACAGTATTCGATGAACGGCATTTCAGAAGTTCCGCCCACGAAAACATTTTTACCATCAACTTTAAGAGTGAATCCGATCATAGCTGCTATTGTTGTACGGCCATAAGATCCGCAAACAGCAACAATTGGTTTTTTACAAAGGTGGTAAGCAAGAGAGAAATCTGAATAAACTTCTTTACCACTTTTGCGAGCAAGCTCGAGTTGTGGAAGAAGGGGATTAACCGCTGCTGAGTAAACAATGACGTCAGCATCAAGGAAGTCTTCATCCTTGTGCTCGCCAAAAGTCATCTCTAGAGGTGGTTCAATCTTTTTAAGTTTTTTTACAGACTTGTTAAGATCGAAAATGGGTTTGATATCAGTTACTCGAATTTCGCATTCAAGTTTGTTAAAAAAGTTAATCAACGAGAAACCAGTTTTACCAATTCCTACAATTAAAACTTTCTTCCCTCTAAATCTTTCCATTTCCATTCTTTCATCCTTTTTTATCTTGTCTTCAGTGTAGAAAGTGCGAGGATCGCCAAGCACAGACTAATGATCCAAAAACGAACAGTAACTTTCGTTTCAGGCCAGCCAAGTTTTTCAAAGTGATGATGGATAGGTGCCATTTTAAAAACACGCACACCGCGAGTTTTAAATGAAGCAACCTGGATAATAACTGAGAGAGCTTCGATAACAAAAATTCCGCCAATAACAACGAACAAGAATTCTGATTTCGCGAGCACAGCAATCGTACCCAGTGTTCCACCTAATGACAGTGAACCAACATCGCCCATGAAAATTTGAGCCGGATACGAGTTATACCACAAAAAGCCAATTCCTGCACCAATAATAGCCGAACTTAGCACTAAGAGTTCACCCATGCCTTCGAAGTATGGAATGAAGAGATAATTTGAAAGTTCCTTGTGACCCATGACGTATGTGATCAGACCTAATGTACCTGCACTGATGATGATCGGCCCAATAGCAAGACCATCAAGACCATCTGTAAGGTTAACTGCGTTACTGAAACCAACAATAACAATTGATCCGAAAATCATGTAGCCAACCATTCCTAAATCCATGATTGGTGTCTTGATAAACGGAATATAGAGTTCCGTTGAAACGATGTTTTGACTGACCATGATATAAAGAGCAATCCCTGCAGTCACAAATTGCCAAAGTAATTTTCCTTTGGCCGATACACCTTTCGTATCTTTCTTAAGAACTTTCAGATAGTCGTCATAAAAGCCTAAAAGGAAGTATGAAAACGTAACACCCAGAGTAATTTGCAACGGAAGCGAATGAAAGTTCCCACAAATAATTGAAGTAAGAAATAAACTTCCCAACATAAAAACTCCACCCATTGTTGGAGTCCCTTTCTTTTTAAAGTGTGATTCTGGGCCATCGTCTCGGATGATTTGGCCGAACTGTTTGCGCTTCATGAAGTTGATGAAGTGCTTACCCCAAATGATAGAAATGGCAGCCGCAATCAAGAACGCTAAAAATGAGCGAAACGTGATGTACTTAAAAATGTTAATAGAAAGAAAATGATAAAGCATGAAGACCTGCCAAGTATGAAGTTTTTTTAAATTATAAAAGATCGTTAACTTAAATCAATCTTAAACTACGTTCATCAAAGTTTCTAATTGAAGTGAACGGCTCGCTTTAACAAAGATGTATTTGTACTTCTTGCGAATATTCGTCCATTCATCATGAAACTCTTCTTTCTTCAAAAAACTACTCTTTGGCGAGGGATAGCCTTCAAGATAAAAATCTTTATAACGGCCAATAAAACTAATATTTCTGATACCAAGATTGCTTACATGTTTTGCGATGTCTTTATGCATTTCACGGGCAAAATCCCCTAGTTCATTCATATCACCTAAAACGAAGTAACAATCATCGAGTGAAACCTGTTTGTTTTTTACAACAGTAACAAATGAATCAAGAGAAACTCTCATGGAACTTGGATTTGCATTATAGGCATCCAGGAAGATATTCCCAATCCATTGTGAGCGATTCATTGAAGGTTGTTGATAAAGTCCAGCAAACTTTAAAACGTCAGCTTCTCTATCCGGAAATAACTTCATGGCAAAGATGGCAGTTCCCGCGAGGTTTTTAAGATTGTGAAACTCAGAAATATTTTCATTTGTTATCAACAATTGTTTACCATCTTTGTTGAGAGTGATTTGCTGACCGTTAATAGCAATTCTGATGTCCCCATTTCGCTCACCATAAGTTGTTAACCCTTCACTCTTCTCTAATTTTGCCAAATATTCATCATCGGCGTTGACGACGAACACACCTTTACCTTTAGAGTTTTTAAGAACATTTCTATAAAGTGTTCCTTTCTCTTTGGCGATGTTGTCCATACTTTTTAAGAATTCAATATGAGCAGCACCGATGTTAGTGATCATTCCATGTTCAGGTTGAGCAATGTCGCAAAGAACTTGAATTTCACCAGCGTGATTCATTCCCATTTCGATGATGGCGATATCGTGTTCTTCTGTAAGATCGAAGATCGTTTTAGGGACACCAATGTGATTATTAAGATTGCCCTTTGTGGCCAGAACTTTACCCGGAAATAGTGAATTCATAAGAAATGAAATCATTTCTTTGTGAGTTGTTTTTCCGTTCGATCCCGTGATGCCAATGATTTTTCTGGATTCCTTTCTGCTTCTCCATTCACTCATGTAAACTGTCGCAAGCTCCTGAAGAAATTCCAAAGTGTCAGTCACTTCAATAAAGACAAGGTCAGGATATTTTTCAGTGAGAGCAAACACGATCACTTCGCGATCAGGTTTAGAATGATAAACAATGGCCTTTGGCTTTTTTTCAACAATCTGAGCGACATAATCGAATCCATCGAAGTTTTCTCCGACAAGTCCGACAAACGTTTCACCCTCTTTAAAAGTTCGTGAATCAGTATTAATTTTCAGATCAAAGATATGATCATTCTTAATAGACTTAATCGACTTAAGCTGCTTGAAGAGTAATGAATTAAGCATTTATTTTATCCGCGTTTAAAATTGGAAACGATATTAAAATCACTGAAAGGATGTTTTACACCCTTTATTTCTTGATATTCTTCATGCCCTTTTCCGGCAATCAGAACAATTTCATTTTCATCCATTGATTCAAGCGCGTGAATAATGGCCTTTTCTCTATCAACCATGGCTTCATAACTACCATCGAGACCATTGATAATGTCCATGATGATATCTTCCGGAGCTTCATCGCGAGGATTATCACTCGTTACAACAACCTTATCTGCAAAACTCATAACGGCTTTGCCCATTAATGGTCTTTTTGTTTTATCGCGATTTCCACCGCATCCAAAAACAACTGTGAGTGAATGTTTAGGAAAAGCTTTTTTAATAGCTGCACCTATATTTAAGAGTGCATCTGGCGTGTGAGCATAATCCACAATGGCCATATTATTGTCTTCTAATTCAATGAGCGAGAAGCGGCCTAATGGTGTGGCAATATTTTTTAAATCAATTTTTTGGACTTTATCTGCACCAAAAAGATCTGCATTCAGTTGAAGTGCAACTTCCACGTTACTTTGGTTGTATGGAGAATGATAGAAAAGTGGTTTTTCTTTAACGCCCATCTCTTCCAAAGTTTTAGCCACTTTAACTTTAGCATTTGGATGAACTTTTAATACTCGCTTATAAAGTTCTTCTTCAAAATGAGGAATGATGAGCTGATGACCTTCTTTTAGAAAACGCCTTTCAATTAAAAGTTTTGCCTCAAAGTATTCATCCATTGTTTTGTGATAGTCCAAATGATCTTGTGAAAAACTCGTCCACGCAGCACCATCTAACATCAGATCAAATAATCTGTTTTGAACTAATGAATGAGAACTCACTTCCATAAAACAAACATCATATTTATCTTGAAATTTATGAATGAGTTTTCTCAATTCAACATATGACGGAGTTGTTGATTCGAGGTCATCCGCAATTGGCCCCTTGCTGTCTTGAATGCCGATAGTCCCAATAGAAAAAGCTGGATGTCCCAACATTGCACTAATCTGCATGGCAAGATTAACGGTTGTTGTTTTACCATTCGTCCCAGTCACACCTACTAATTTTAATTTATTCTTATTCGGAAATAATTGATCAAGGATGAGCTTTTGAATCTGAAGAAATTTAGCACCATCGACAAAGATTGTGTTCTCGCCTTTATAGTTTTCAGAACCATGATTTAAAACCAGAAGACCCGGTTTCGCTCCTTGCATACGCTTTTGGAAATTGGCCCACGATTTTTCATCAGAATTAATGTTGTAAAATACAACATCACTTGCTTTCGCATTTTGAAGATTCGTCGTGATGTTTGTAATTGCTTCAGAACTCTCAGTAAGAGAATTCTTTGAAACGATTGATGAATTGAGAATGTTTAGAATTTCTGTCTTATTCATAACTAGGAGGTGAGTACTCTAATTTAATAACGATGTCACCGCTTAGAGCACTGCCCGCTGGAGGAAATTGTGACGTAACAACTCCCATTCCGCGATGAACAAGCGCAACGTTTAACTTATTGCCAATGGCCGAAGTTGAAATCTTATCTAGCCCGATGAAATTAGGAACAACATTTGGATCTAGTGCTCGCGTCGACGCTTCTTTCAACTGCACTACGTCTGACTTTGTTTTGATCGTTTTCAAATCATAATCTTCTTCGTGCGATGCAATTTTACTAATGTCTTTATTTTTATAAAGCATGTATTCAGCAATATTTCTGAAAACCGGCGCTGCTACTGCATTACCGTAGTAACCATTAGTTTTTGGATTATCAATATAAACGACAATAACAAATCTCTTATCTACGTTTACTGGAAAACCTACGAACCCCGAAACATATCCTTTATAGCCACCATTTTTATCAACTCTTTGAGCAGTGGCGGTTTTACCTGCAATTTTAAATTGAGGAATGATAGCGTTTGATCCAGTCCCTTTTTCAACTGCGAGAACGAGAGCATCGGTTAAATCTTTTGTCGTTTTCTCTGAAAAAACTCTCGTTCTGTTGTGAATTTGGCTTTCGCTTTCCGGCTCAACTTCAGAAAGATTGTTCATTTCCTTCTTGATAAGAGTGGGACGTACATATTCACCACCATTTGCTATTGCTCCATATGCGGCCAGCATTTGCATTCCCGTAACGGCAATACCCTGTCCAAATGAAATATTACTTAGTGAAAGTGGTGTAACATTATCTGCTTCTGTAAAAATACCACGAGATTCACCTGGAACTTCGACACCTGTTTTGTTTCCGAAGTTAAGAGCTTTTAATGTTTGCTTGAATTTCGGGAAAGTGAGATCGAAAGCTATTTTTGTAGTACCAACGTTAGAAGAATAGCGAATGATATCGGCAACAGAAATCCATTCAAATTTTTCATGGCTTTCAGCTTCCTTTATCCAGTGATTATCAACACGCAATCTTCCTTGCTCGCCATAGTATTGAGCATCGATTTTTGTCACTTTGTTTTCAATCGCAGAGCCAACAGTGAAAATTTTAAACGATGAACCTGGTTCAAAAGGATCAATAGCAAAACTTAATTTTCTATGTTCCGGCGGAGTTCCTTTTACATTGTTTGGATCAAAAGTAGGGTAGTTGGCCACAGCGAGAATTTCTCCTGTAGCTGCATCCATTACTCCAACTCCACCTTTGTCAGCTGAATGTTTAATGACCGCTTCTTTTAGATATTTCTCGGCCATGCCTTGAATGTCTTTATCAATTGTAAGGTGAATGTCTTTCGCTTGAGCTGTTACACTATGATGACTTTCAAACTTTATCGGACGACCTTTATTATCGATCGTATACTTGAGGGTGACTGGATTACCCTTGAGATCTTTGTCATACATGTACTCAAGTCCTGAAAGGCCAGAGTTATCCAGACCGACGAAACCAACGACTTGGGCAAGTAGCTCATGATTGGGATAGACCCGCTCGGGCACCCCCTCGATGAATACACCTTTTAATTCTTTAACTTTATCAACTTGATCTTTTGTTAAGCGAAGTTTTCTTCCAAGCCATGTAAACTTCTTACGTTTTTTAACAAGAGCAGACATCTCATTGTATGAGAGCTCTGGAATAATTTTCGCAAGTTTTTTATAAACGTTTTTATCGTTTCCAGTTGCCTTAGGAATTGTGAAAATGCTGTATGTTTGTACATTCAAAGCTAGCGGATGGCCTTCACGATCATAGATATTTCCGCGCTTGGGATAGACAGTGACCTGACGAAGATATTGAGAATTCGCGCGTACGATAAGCTCATCAGCATCAATCAATTGAACTTTAAATGCTTTCCCTAAGACGAGTAGAAAAAACAAGCAGAAGCAAGTGAAGACAAAGATAATTCTATTTTTTTCGACACGATTCATTCGTTCAATACCTACGGGATGACAATAACCTGTTCTTGTTTCGGTTGATCTAAGTTATGAACAGCTGCAAGCTTACGCAATTTTTCAGAAGACAGCATTCTCGCTTTCTTCGCTTTTAATTCTTTGTTATCAAGAATAACTTTTTCAATATCTTTATTTGTCTTAGAAATTTTGTAATCCATCTCCACATTTTTCATGCGGAATAAGACAAACAAAATGGCAAGAGTAGTGAATGAAAGGAAGAGTGGAAAGCCCTGAGAACTAAAAATGATTTCTCTAATCTTTTTACCCAACTGAAATTTTTCAGCAGTTTTTCTTGTCGCCATAATCACTCCTTGATTGGCCTTAGCCTACCAGGGATCGATACTTGTTCTTTTCCCTTTTGGCCGAAATTCTTTCCAACACTCTCAGTTTAGCACTTCTTGATCGGGAATTGTGGGAAATTTCTTCTTCAGTTGGCAAAATTGGTTTTTTTGTTAGGACTTCAACCGGTAGATCTTCCAATGCCGAAGCATCTCTAAAAATGTTTTTAACAATCCTATCCTCCAATGAATGAAAACTGATGATTGCCAAGCGACCACCGATTCTTAATAAAGGGATAAGTTGATTAATAACATCAGTTAAAACTTCTAGCTCTTGATTAACTTCAAGGCGGAGAGCTTGAAATACCCGAGTGGAGGGATTGGTTTTTCCGTAACGATGTTCTTTGGGATAACAGTGAAAAATAATATTTTCTAAATCTTTAGTCGTTTTAATTGGTGTCGTTTTTCTGTGCTCACAAATCTTAGCTGCAATCTTTCTCGCGTTTTTTTCTTCACCATACTCTTCAAAGATTCGTCTTAAATCTTCTTCACGATAAGTATTAACAATTTCTTCAGCCGTCTTAAAATCATCTGAAGCATTGTTCATTCGCATGTCTAGTGGGCCATCAAAGCGGAAAGAGAAACCACGATCAGCTTCATCAAAATGATGAGATGAAACTCCTAGATCAAGCAGAATTCCTTGAAATCCACCATGCTTTTCAAAAACTTCCGGAGAATGTTCTTTGATGATTTGAGGAAAATGAACAAAATTGGTTGTTATCAACTTTATTCTGTTTTCCATTTTTTCGGATGCAATTCTCGCGTGACCATTTTTTAATGCATCTGGATCTTGATCGGTAGAGCGAACATTAAAAAGGGGGTTACGGTAGAGGAATTCAAAAGAATGTCCTCCACCACCGAAAGTGAGGTCAGCATAAAACGATTGTTCATCGCTCGGTGCCTTCTCTGTTAAAAGATCAATGCACTCTTTTTTTAAAACTGTGTAGTGCTGAGTATAGGTCATTATCGCATCAACACTTCTAGCATTTCAGTTTGTTCAGCTGTCATTTGAGCTGGTTTTGAAAGTACTGCATATGTATTTTCTTTTTGGAACTTAAGAGGATTTTGAGAAAGCTGAGGGATCAATCTTTTCAAAACAGCGTGTGCTTGTTGATTGTTGGTCGCCATAACTTTCATAATTTCTTCTAGTGTACAATGTTCTTCTTTCCAACAATCGTAATCTGTAACCATTGCGATTGTTGCGTAGGCCATTCCTGCTTCTTTAGCGAGATAAGCTTCTGGTACATTCGTCATACCAATTACACTAGCACCAAAACTTCTGTAGATATTCGATTCTGCTTTTGAAGAAAACTGTGGGCCTTCGATACAGATATAAGAGCCACCAACTCCATGCTTAATTTTTTCATCACGACAAGCTTGTACGAGAATATCTTGCAATCCTTTTTCTACAGGATTAGCAACAGACACGTGTCCTACGAAACCATTGTTGAAAAAAGTTCTTTCTCTTTTTCCTTTCGTCCAATCAATAAATTGATCAACGATAACAAAACTTGTTGGTGGATATTCTTCTTTTAAAGAGCCAACTGCAGATACAGAAATTATGGTATCAACACCAAGCTTTTTTAAAGCAAATATGTTTGCACGATAGTTGACTTCGCTTGGAGTGAACGAGTGATTTTTTCCGTGACGAGGAAGAAAATAAAATGAATGACCGTTTAATTTCGCTTCAATAATTTCAGACGTAGGATTTCCAAATGGTGTCGTAACCTTATGCTCTTTTACGACTTCAATTCCTTCAATTTTGTATACGCCGCTTCCACCGATAATACCTAATTTAATTGGGTTCACAAACACCTCGATTTGACGATTAAAACTTCACTATGCAACAATCATACTCTTTAGTGGTCCCTGTGGGAATTTAAAAATATATTGGATGAATGCTTTGAATAACCTTTCTAAATCTTTCTCACATTATGTTTCTCGCATTCAGAAAAACACTGCGACGTTGAACTATGCCAAAGAGACGACGATGGCAGAATTTATCTTCAACATCCAGCAAATCAAATCACTAAGGGCCAAACGAGAAATTCTTAAAACCTTCATTTCAATTACAAACTCAGGTATCTGGCTCTCTCGTTCAGCTTTCTCCGTTCTTAAATCCTTCTTTGATATCAGTACTCTTGAAAATATAAATCTCAAAAGTGAAAGTGCTCAAGAAATCATTGCAAGCGTTGTTAACAAAAGATCAATCGAAGCTTCTGATCATGAAATTTTCAAAACGATTTATCATGAACTGGCCCACGATCATCTTGCTATTGATTACCGAACACCTTTAAAAATTCCCAAAATCAATGTCACGATTGTTTTAGTTTCCGGCGTGTTAAATGAAATTTTCTCTACTCCGGCCTTTCAAAGAGGAGCCGAAGCACTTCTCGACGAATGTGGTGTTAAGCATATCGCTCCCGTCGTTGATGGAAAAAAAGGTTCACGCGAAAATTCATTATTATTAAAAAAACAAATTGAAGATTATCTGGAAAAGAACCCAGACGAACGCCTTTGGTTTTTCTGTTTCTCTAAAGGTGGTATCGATACTCTTCATTACTTGAGATCTAAGGGTGAAAAACTCTCAAAAAACATTGTTGGTGTTTCCTTTATTGCGACTCCAATTATGGGAAGTGATCACATAAATAATCGCCTTCTTCAAATGGCAAACTCTCTTGGTCGTATACCAGAGAACGTTTCCAAGAAATTCTTAGGACGCGATATTGATCTCATCGCAAAAGAACTTCAAAAATCTCTTTCAAAAAATTATCGCGAGAGCTGGTTTAAAAAGAATCACTCTCTTCTCCCTAAAACTCCTTTCTATACGGCCATTGCTTTCGAATCTAAATGGCATAACTCACATGTATGGATGATGATAACGAAAGCTATCTTCAGAAGTCAGAAATCTAATGATGGTGTTGTTGATGTTGAAAATGCTCAATTCCCTTACTACTTTAAAGGAATTAATCTCGGCGTTTTAGAAGGTCACCACTTAGTTGGAAGTCGTTCTAGTTTTTATGATCAAGAAGCTTTGATGAAAGCTCATCTCATTTTTCTTGAATACAAAAAATTACTCTAGGCCACCTTTCAAATTCATAAGTACGAGTTTCGAGATCATTTTTAGTGTATCAAATACACCAGTTCCTTTCATGGCCACTGCCTCGAACTCAGGGACTTTCCATTTATTTAAAGCATTGTGAAGATCTGAGACTGAAGTTGTATTCGGTAAATCGCGCTTATTCCATTGCATGACCAGAGGAATTTTACTTATGTCGTAACCTTGATCTGTTAAGTTTTTTTCCAGTGATTTTAGCGATTCGAGATTGGCTTCCATTCTTTCAACCTGCGAATCAGCAACGAAGACAACGCCATCTACGCCTCTCAAAATTAGCTTTCTTGAAGCTTCATAGAAGACCTGTCCTGGAACAGTGTAGAGGTGAAAGCGCGTTTTAAAACCTCTGATTTCGCCCAGATCTAAAGGAAGAAAATCAAAGAACAACGTGCGTTCATTTTCTGTGTTGAGTGAGATGATGTTTCCCTTAGAATCACCACTTGTTTTTTGATAAACGTATTGAATATTTGTCGTTTTACCGCCAAGTCCTGGCCCATAGTAGACAATTTTACAATTCACTTCTTTAGTAACGTAATTTACAAATGACATCTATCAACCCTTCTTAGTTCGATACAAATGAAAATAAACGGTCCATTTCTGCATCAGAAATATCACCGAATAAAAATTCACCAGAAGTTTTTGAACTCTGGTCTTTGCCTTGCTTCTTCGCATGCATTGCTAATTCATGTTCTAAAAATTCACTAAAACTACCCGCCATCTCTCTCATTTTGCTTTTGATAAATCCGGGATTGACCTCATCATGATAGATAAGACCAAGATATAATTCTTCATAGTTGTTGGTGATCGGGACTATATAGATTCCTTGATCAGAAGTATCGAAACTTAAACGATAACCTTCGCCTCGTTTGTCTTGCGGGATAAAATCAGCAAGCGCTTTAGCTGCCTGCCAAACTCCTCCAAGGAGTGCTCCAATTGATGATTTAGTCATCGAGTTTCCAAGATTGTTATTGTGATAAAGGACAACTCCATCATAACGAATCATGAAAAAAGAAAAACGATTGATCTTTTCATCAATCTCGCAGGATTTAAAAAAAGCTTCAACATATTTAGGTATGCGAGAAGAATTATTCATTGGTCCTCAATTATAAGTGCCTGCGGTTTTCAAGTGCTTTGGTGATCGTTAATGAATCAACAAATTCTAAACTTCCACCCATTGGAATACCAAAACCAATGCGATCCACTCGTACTTCATTTGGTAATGATTGTTTGATATAGGCGCACGTAGCATCACCTTCAACAGAAGGATTTACTGCAAGAATAACCTCATCAACATGTTCGTTTTTGATTCTTTCTACAAGGTAATCAAGTTTCAATTCATCTGGTCCAATCCCCAGTAAAGGATTTAGAACTCCAAACAAGATGTGAAATTTTCCTTTAAAATGTCCGCTTCTCTCAATGGCCAAACAATCAGTTACTGATTCAACAACACATAAAGTTTTTGCGTGACTGCGGACACTATCCATACAAATTTTACAAAGACGTTCATCACAGAACATTCCACACTTATCACAGTGATTAAGTTCTGCGAGACCTTTTAAGGCATTCGCAAACTCCACCAAATCTGCCTTGTTCCATTTAGTCATGATTAAGGATTGGCGAAGTGCTGTTTTCTCACCTACACCAGGCAGACGAGAAAACTGCTTAACGACTTTGAGCAATTTTTCAGGAAGTTCCATTCTTAGAACATTCCTGGAATGTTAAGTCCGCCAGTGATTTTCGACATAGCTCCAGAAACCATATCTTGTGATTCTTTAATGGCCTGATTAACAGCAGTCTTCACTAGATCTTCAAGACCAGCTACATCGTTAGGATCAACACATTCTTTGTTAATTGCAATTGAAACAATTTGTTGTTTCCCAGTGATTTTGATTTTGATCATTCCACCACCAGAAGATGTTTCAATCTCACGGCTCTCTAATTCTTTTTGTAGTGTGGCCATTTTTTGTTGCATCTGTTGTGCTTGCTTCATGAGGTTTTGCATACCTTTCATTACTAACTCCTATTTTTTATTTTCAATAATAACTTTATCAACTTTTGCATTGAACAGCTTTTCCGCTTCCTTCAAAAGTGGATTGCTTTTGAATTGTTCAATTTTATCTTGCATTGAAATTTGTTCCTGTTGTTCTCTAAGGTCAGCTGTCGAAACAAAATTTTCAGAAGAAGCAACTTCCTTTAGTTCCAGCTGAATAAATTTTTTGTCTACGCTGAAATATTCACTCAGATTTTTGAGCAACTTTTCAAAGACAGACTCTTCTCTTAAATATTCCAAGAAAACCAAACCTGAATAACTAAACCCAAGCTCTATGTGCAATCTTCCATTATCCAATGAAAGAGGGGAGAGGGTGTTACCTTGTTCTAAATTCGAAGCTGATGCTGGTGATTTAGAAGAAAGGAAAGTTAAAAATCCTTCCCATGTGAGATCGCGTGCTTCAGTTGTTTCGACAACAGAAGCTACTTCTTCCTTTTTAGGTAAAGGTGTGTTTACGGTTTCTTGTTTTAGCTCAAGAGCAGCTTCTTGCATGAGAGACTGTAGTTTCTCTCCAACAGATTCTGCTTTAGGTGTTTCCATTTTTTCTGTCTTATTAACTGTTGTTGAAGGCTGAGATACTTTTGAACCAACTATCGTTTGGTTAAAGAAGCTTCGTCTCATGGCAACTTTGTACAGAAGAACTTCTAACGTTTTTTCAGGCGTGATTGATTCAAAAATCCAAGGCGTTTCTTTTGCAATAGTTTCGTAAACCCAAATGAGTTCCGCTCTCGACAAATCAAGTGGCAACTGAACTTGCTTAAGATCACTATACATTTCGTCTAATAAAGACGATGCAATATTTTTAGCCGGAACATTTTCTTCGAGCAGTTTGTTGTACAGTCTGCTCAATGGTTCTGTGTCGCCTTGGTAAAGCATAGATATTAATTTTCTAACTGACTTTGGACCGGCCACACCTAAAGAAGTCGTAAACGACTCCTCTTTGATAAAATTATTTTCTGAGAAAGTTAGAACTTGATCCAGTAGTGATAGAGTGTCCCTTACTGAGCCTCTACCCAAGATCGCCAGCTGCTGAATGAGTTCATCATTCTCAAATTGGATTCCTTCTGCTTTTGAAATCTCTTTAACATGTTCAACAAGTCTTGCGACTGAAACATTTCTGAAATCGAAACGCTGACATCGCGAGAGAACAGTTCCTAAAAGTTTTTGTGCTTCTGTTGTAGCAAAAATAAAAACAACATGTGCAGGCGGCTCTTCCAACGTTTTTAAAAGTGCATTGAATGCATTCGTTGAAAGCATGTGAACTTCATCGATGATGTAAACTTTAAATCTTCCAGATGTTGGAAGATAGTGAACGTTGCTGATGAGTTCGCGGATGTTATCAACACTATTATTTGAAGCACCATCGATTTCGATGACGTTCATTGAAGTTTCGGTATCGAAGTCTAAACAGGCCTTGCAAGTTCCACAGGCATTGATGTCTGATGTGAGATTTTCACAACGAATAGCTTTGGCAAAAATTCTCGCGACAGATGTTTTACCAACACCACGAGTTCCGACCATCATGTAAGCATGCCCGATCTTGTCTTTGGCAATCGCGTTTTGAAGTGACTTCGTCACATGCTCTTGACCGATGACATCTTGAAATTTTTTGGGGCGCCATTTCCTGGCGAGAACTTGGTAGGCCATTTAATCCCTTGAAAATCTTGCAGCTTTAAACTTTTTTCAGCTTAAAAGGTAATGAATTTTAGAGGAATAGTAAATTGATTTGAGAGTGGGCGAATAAAGAAGTAGCTAGGAAAACAGCACAAGGCAGTAACAGACACCGTTGCTTCCTTCCGGACCTGGCGGGGTTCACTGAACATACCCTTGCCGCTCCCTAACTACCGTTCGTCATACTATTCAAAGGGATGTTTTTGGTCAAGGCAAAACGCTGAGATTAACTGATGCGGCCTCTCCGATTTGCCCTTCACCGATTTGAGTTACTGAATCGCCTCCGGCCTCTAAAATCGGTGATAAGAGCTTCAAATTTTGTTTGCTCAGTTCAATGTGGTTTGGTGAAAACGATGTGATTTTAAGGCGAAAATATGAGTTTTGCTCACGATCGTACGTCACCATTAGTTCGTCTTCAAAATTGTTTGTTTGCAGATAAGCAACTTTGGCATTTCCAACATAAACACAGAGAGTTGATTCCGATCTGGTTAAAATTTTAAAAGTTTCAGTATAGCGCTCGCTGGGAATCATTTTTTCCCAAAACATCTTCAAGAAAATGTTCTTTTGAATCTCTTCAGATAGCTCGACTTTCTTAATTTCACTAAAATCAACGTGGATTTCACTCGGACAATTAACCGATGAAACCATTGAGAAAACTGGTGTAACAAAAAGTGAGCTCAAAAAAATGACTATTAACTTCATATGAATCTCCATTAGAATGTTTACATACCCAGTATTCACTAAGTTGTCTCTCAAAAAAGCGAGTGAAATGTATGTCAGTCAAAGATCTTATTTACATCGATTCAAATGGTCGCTCAGCAAAGACGAACCATTTTGAGGTTGTTGCTCGTGGAGAGAACAAATGGATGGGATGGCTTTGTTCAATTGGTGCAAACACACTTCATATCAATTTCGAAGGAGATGTTTACAAGGGTGTCTGTCAAATTGGCGAAAAGATCGGCAACGTCTACGAGAGTCTTGATTTCGAATTGCCGAAAGCGCGCGATTGGGTCAAGTGCGATCGCATTTGTCATTGTGCCGCTGATTTCTACACGCCAAAAATAAAAGAAGGACGTTACGCCCTTTTACTTGGAGCTTCCACTGATGAAGATGAAGTTCCCACTGTGAATGAGCTTGGAGAAGTCATTGTTGTAAAATCAACCCATCCAACTGATGTTTACACAATCACCTGGGATATAACAAAAAACTGTAACTTCACTTGTTCATATTGTGTAACAAGATCGAAAGGCGAAACAGATCTCACACTTGAGCAACTTAAAAAGTTTGTCGATAAAATCAATGCACATATTTTCGGCCGCTTTCATCAGGCAAAATTTATTCTTGCCGGTGGAGAACCGACTATGCACCCTCATCTACTAGAATTTCTGACATACGCTAAGAGTTTTGGCCATCGTCTTATAGTAAACACAAACGCGAGTAAATCTGCTGATTATTTAATAAGACTCTTTGAAATTACTGATTGCCTCCATATATCCATTCACACGGACTTTTTAAGAGGTTCTGTATTCGTAAATAAGATGACAACGATTTTGAATTGGATTTCTTTCAAATATGCACACTTCGGGAAATGTGTTGTTTTAAAGTTCATGATTCAGCCTAATCAATTACAAATCACTCTTGATATGCTGGATGAAATTAGAAAAATTAAAGATTTTGATAAATACGTTATTTTAGAATTTTCACCACTGCAAACTCGTGACGGACACTTCGAGCTTCTTCAATATTCTGAAGAAGAACTCAAATTTCTTTCCGGCAACTAAGCTTCATGATAAAAATATCATAACGGAGAATTGGCCGAGTGGTCGAAGGCGCTCCCTTGGAAAGGGAGTATACCTCAAAAGGGTATCGTGGGTTCGAATCCCATGTTCTCCGCCATTTTTTAGAATTTGCTGTAGTTTGATCTTTTTTCTTTAAAGAATGTTGATAGAAGCTTTGAACACTCAAAATGTCTGAGTCCACCTAGGACTGGAAACGAGTGATTGAGTTTTTGATCTTTATAAAAATTATAATTTAAACTGAGCGCTCCACCTTTTGGATCGTAAGCTCCAAAAAATAACTTTCCAATTCTTGCTTGGATCATAGCACTTAGGCACATTGGACAGGGCTCGAGTGTGACATAGACGGCGCAATTGCTTAGCCGCCAGTTACCAATTTTTTTACAAGCTTCTGTGATGGCAATGATTTCAGCGTGCCCACATGGATTGAATACTTTTTCTTTTTCATTGTGTGCGCGAGCTAAAATATTTCCTTTCTCATCTACAACAACTGCCCCTATAGGAACTTCATCTTCACGATAAGCTTTTTGAGCTTCTTTCAGAGCTTCATCCATGAGCCAGAGTTGGTCTGTTACATTTTCATGCATTGGCAAACTTCATTTTCTTTTTTGATACTTTTTGTTTTTTCCAAAGTCGTTCAAGAAGACTATAACGTTTTTTATTGCTGCGACTATCGAATTTAAATTGAACACCATAAATAAGTGGTCGACCGATAAGATCACGTCGCTTGCTCATGACCTGACCTTTCAATAAAACGCTATCATTATCTAAATTAGCTGAAAGTGTGATCTCTTGACCTAACTTCAATTCTTTAAATAAAGCAACACAACCTGCATGTCTTCTAAGATCTGTTAAGCGCGCGGGCATTTCACCATCATCTGCTTTAACGGTAATTTTCAAATCGTCTCTATATCTAAAATCGTATTCCCACCAACTTACTTGAGGGTAATAGATGGGTGAAGAAAGAATATACATTTTCAAAAAAAGAATAAGAACTGAAGTTAGATATAAAAATCCAATATGAGGATGGGGATGAATGAAATATTGTTCGTAAGCTTTGTATGAGAGGTGGAATACTAAAAGTATTGAAAACGTCCAAAATGTATAATAGCGATTGATGATTGTTTTAAAATAGGGTTTTGCAAACCATAAAAAGAATACGAGTCTCAGGCCAAATCTAAATTTTGGGTTATCCACAATTTCCGTCATAATTGCCAAATGAACTATAAAGAAAAAAGCGCGATACAAAAACTTGATTGTTTTAGTCTCTGATTTAAAATTTTGTTCCAGCGTTTCCATGAAACTATTCTAAGTGAGATTTTCTTAAATATTGAAAAAATCTTTATAAAAAATTCATTTCCTCAAAATCTTATTCTCTGTTCTAATCTATCTAATACAGTTTTTTATAACTACTAACGTTCTATTTTCAAGGAAGGAAAATGAAAAAGGTACTTGCGATTTCATCGCTAGCGATTCTCTCGACGACTGCATCAGCATTTGATTACAAATTCAATCTTGAAGGTCGCGGTGACTTCGTTAATGCTAATGTAAAAACAACGGCAACAGCTGGTACAACAACTACTGAAAAGTGGAATAACTTTTCAAACAGCTTAATCAGATTAAATTTAATGGGTAACATTAACGAAAATCTTTCATACCGTTTCCGTTATAGATTCATGTCAACTGGTGCAACTCCAGCAACAGCTAGAGAAGTTGGTAACGGGGATTCAACATTAATGGATTACCTATATGTTGATCACAAGAACCAATGGTTCACGACTCGTGTTGGACGTCAGAATTGGGTAGATGCATATGGACGTGAGTCTTATGTTTCTGGTACAGACGTTTTCCTGGTTTCTCAAGCGGCAACAAACTTTAAAGCTGACGTTGGTGATTACCGTTGGGGTGCTTCTGGGATTTACAAGTTTGCTGAAACGAACATGCTTACATTAGCACTTTCAAATCCAAACAAAACGTTCACAGATGCAACAGGTGCTGAAAGAAAGAACACTGGTGTAGCAATGGGTGCATACTATACTGGAAGCTTCGCTGAAAAAGTTTTCCAACCAACTCTTGGTTACACACTTGCTAAGCAAAACGGTGATGTTGATGCTGCTGCTGGTGCAACAACAAAAGATGGTGACAATACTTTATGGAACGTTGGTTTCAGATCAGAAGTTGCGGGATTCATCATTGATGCTGATTACAAAACTTACGAAAAAGAAAACAGAAATTCTGGTACAACAACGACTTTCGTAAAAGAAGAAACTAAGTCAATTTACACTAGCGTTGCTTATGCTGCTGGTGAGTTCACTCCAATTGCATATTACATCAATGATAAATTTGATTCTGAAACTAACACTTTAGATTTCAAACGTAATGCATATGCATTCGGAACAAACTGGAAGCCAATGGCAGACGTTAACTTCCGTTATCACCTTATGTTCTCTAATGACACAAAGAAATTCGATAACACTGCAGCTACAAACTCTAAAATCACAGACAGAAGAGTTTGGTTAGGATTCAAAGCTGATATCTAATCTTTAATACAATTTCTCGCGTCTTTCATGCAAGAAGTTAGGGGAGCTTTCGAGCTCCCTTTTTTATTCTTAACTCAATCCTGACATTACAACTTCTATGACAATCAATTATGATGTTGAAATAATCGAGTCTTTTTTACTGCGAGGTTAAAAGTGCTAAAAAACTTATTGATGTTTCTTTTACTGTCTATGTCTCTTACTGTTTCTGCTGCTCAAAAAGTTAACGGTGCAGGGGCTACATTTCCTTATCCTATTTATTCAAAATGGTTTGCTGAATATAAAAAGATTAAGGCCGACGTTGAATTCAATTACCAATCCATTGGAAGTGGAGGAGGAGTTAAACAAGTTCTTGCCCAAACAGTAGATTTTGGAGCGACAGATGCCGTTATGTCAGATGACGAACTCAAACAAGCGAAACTTCCGATCAAACACATCCCAACAGTTATGGGTGCAGTTGCTGTTGCTTACAATGCAAACGGTGTTCCTGCCGATTTAATGTTAGATGGTTTAACACTCGCTCAAATTTTTCAAGGGAAAATTACAACGTGGAATCATCCTGCGATTGCTAAATTAAATCCAAAAACTAAACTTCCTGCATCTGACATTCTCGTTGTGAGAAGGGCCGATGGTTCAGGAACAACCGCTGTTTTTACAGAATATTTAGGTTCAGTGTCTCCAGATTGGAAAACACAAGTTGGCGTTGGTAAAAACGTTAACTGGCCTGCAGGAATCGGGGCGAAAGGTAACGAAGGTGTTACGGCCATGGTTTCTCAGACTGACGGTGCAATTGGATACATGGAATTAGCGTACGCTTTGAATAACAAATTAAATGTAGCAAAAATTAAAAACGCTAAAGGTGAATTTACATCACCGAATGTTAAATCAATTACAAGTGCTGGTAGCAGTATTAAAGATTTAAAAGGTGACATGAGAATGTCGATCATCAATGCAAATGAGAAAGGAGCTTATCCTATCTCTGCATTCACTTACATTCTTCTTCCAGAAGATCCAAAATCTCCAGCAATTGCTGCAACAAAAGCATTTCTGAAGTGGGCCTTAACAAAAGGGCAAACTTTTGCTGAAAGTCTGCACTATGCACCTCTTCCGAAAAAAATGAGCGATAAATTATCTTCATCGCTTTAATTAATAAGGCCGGGCAACCGGCCTTTTTTAATTCTCAAACCACATTAGTTTTACCATCAAAAGCAAAACGATAAACATCAACATTGGTCTTACTATTTTCTCAGCGGCTTTAGTGGCATAACTTGCACCGATATAAGATCCAGCAGACATGCCAATCGCCATCACTGCACCTTCAATCCAGTGTACATAACCATTAATCGAGTATGTTATAAGTGCTGTTCCTGCTGAAAACGTATTGGCGAGTTTTGAAATAGCGATTGAAGGAAGAAGAGGTAGACCGGTTCCCATAAAAAGACTTAAGAACATAAATGTTCCGCCACCTGGTCCAAAGAAGCCGTCGTAAAAACCACTAAGGATACCCCAGATAAAAAACAATGAAGCATGTGGACGTTTGAAATCTGGTCTTTGTTGAAAAAATTTTTCTTTGTTCCAGACAATAGAAAGTATCAACGGACACATCACGATCATCAAGTATCGAAAAAACTCTTTGGCGACATATGGGGCCAGTGAACTTCCTAGAAAAGATCCAATCGCGCAATAAACACAAAAAAGGATTCCCTCTTTGACTTGTAAGTGTCCTTTTCTCGCATAAACGATAAGCGCGATGAGCGCTCCTGTTACACCAACGATTTTATTAGTACCAATTGCTGGTGCACCGGGAGCAATCACTATCGATAGAGTAGGCAATGAAATCAGTCCACCACCGCCAACGACCGAGTCGATCAATCCAGTTAAAAATCCCATCATCGTTAAAATTAAATTTTCAATCATCTTTTTCTCGAACGCGAATATAATAATCAAAAGCCTTGAACATCGAGTTTATATGAATCAGAGCATCCAGTCTTTTATAAATTCTTCAGCTAAATCTATTTTAGGCAAAGAAAGAGAAGTCAAACTCGCACTCTGCTGTTTTCTCACTGAAGGACATCTTCTTATAGAAGATGTACCAGGTATGGGTAAGACGACTTTTGCAAAAACAATTGCAAAACTTTTGCATTTATCTTTTGCACGTATTCAGTTCACTAATGATCTCATGCCTTCAGATTTGTTAGGAATTCAAATTTACGATACTGATTTGAAAAAATTTAACCTCCTGCCTGGTCCCATATTCAATCAATTTATTCTTGCTGATGAATTGAATCGAGGAACTCCTAAAACTCAAAGTGCATTATTAGAGGCGATGGAGGAAAAGCAAGTCACTCTCGATGGCAAATCCATTGAACTACCTAGACCATTTTTTGTTTTGGCCACTCAAAATCCAAGACATCAAATTGGAACACATCCACTTCCTGAATCTCAACTTGATCGATTTATGATGAAGATGAAAATTGGCTATCCGGATGTTTCACATGAAAGAAATATTATTTCGAGTTTTGAACATGTTGATGGCCTTCAATCGTTAAAGCCAATTTTTAATGAAAATGATCATTCACTTCTTCGCCAAAGTGTGAAGGAAATCAAAGTTTCAGACAAACTAATTGATTATGTCATGGAACTTTTAGCTTGCAGCAGACGCGATCCGATTTTTCAAGCTTTAAGTCCTAGAGCTGGAAAGGATCTTGTGAATGCATCTAAAGCCTGGGCCTATATTCATGGCAGGTCATATGTTTTACCAGATGACATTAAAGCTGTACTTCCCAATGTTTTATCGCATCGACTATCACCATATTTGCAACAGAACACCGATCAAGAATTTCTTCTCTGTGATAGATTGATCAACATGGTAAAGGTCGATCATCCGTGATTAGAAAACTTGAGGCAAGATTTACACAAAAACTGGCCGCAAGTGATCGTCAGCATCCCGTTTATATTTTGCCGACAGCAGATGGATTCAAAGTTCTGGCATTGAACTTTTTGCTTCTAATCATGGGTCTAGTGTACGCAAACAACTATGTTCTTTTGTTCAACTTCATTCTTTTTTGTTTGTGTTTAAGTTCAATGTTTTATTCTCATCACAACTTGAACAAACTAAAACTCATGCAACTTCATATCGATTCGCTTTACGACCAGGAGTGGAGTCTGTGCAAGCTTCACTTTAATGGAAATCAACACGGACACTTTTCCATTCATGCAAAGATTGTGGGAGAAAATGTAGAATTAAATCCATTTACCACTTTCAACGTTACAGACAACGCAAAAACGGCTGAATTGAAAATAAGAGGATTAAAACGAGGACGCGGCCACATGATGGCCCTTCAAATTGAAACGTCGTTTCCTTTAAATTTCTTTAGGTGCTTCACTTATTTCAAAATCGACAGAGAAGTACTTATCCACCCAGAAAAATTAAACTTAGGCTTGCATA